>DATBKN010000037.1:0-5109 GCA_036555845.1 Gemmatimonadaceae bacterium
CGTCACCTGATAGTGCGAGCTGACATGCCTAACCAGTATTAACCCAGGCATCAGCATTCACGGGAGTGCGGAGATGTACCGTGCTATCCTCAGCGCACCGAGGCGAGGTCAACGGGGACCTGCGACACACCAACGTCCGTCGCTGATCGTCGTTCTCGCTGTCTTGCTTGCGCTCGCGCTCTGCGGCTATCCCCGTCCGGCTGCGTCCACAAAATCCGGACGCGTGCAGCCGCCGCAAGCGCTGTCGCTGGAATTGAACATTCCTGCGTTCCGCCTCGATGTGCGTGACGGATGGACACTCGTTAGGTCCTATCAGATCGCCGTAGGCATGCGCCGTTTCAAGACCCCGACAGGGGACTTCGAGATCACACGCATCATCTGGAATCCCTGGTGGTATCCGCCGGACGCGGAATGGGCGGCCAACGACACGGTGACACCCCCAGGACCGGCGAATCCAATGGGGAAAGTCAAGCTCATGTTCAACGGGCCCTACTACTTGCACGGCACTCCGCTCGCCTCGAGCATCGGCCGTGCGGCATCTCACGGCTGTGTGCGCATGCACAACGAAGACGCAATCGAGCTGGCGCGGATCGTTCAGAAATACGGCGGGGTAGAGGTCACTGAACTACTGATGGACTCCGTGACCACAGCTTGGAAAAAGACGCGACAGCTCCCCTTGGCCAGTTTCATTCCCGTGACAATCGTGTACCGCACCGCGGAAGTGCGCGACTCAGTGCTTACGCTCTACCCTGATGTGTACCGCCGGGAGCGCGATACGCCGTACGAGCGTGCGCTGGCCGCGCTGCGCGCCGCGGGGATCGATAGCGCCGCCGTCGACACGCAAGCCGTTAGGCGCTTCGCACGCCAGGCTTCACGCGCGGTAGTGACAGTGCCGCTGCAACAGGTGCTCGGACTCGCAGCCCCTGGAGGACTCAGCCAATGAAAGCCTGCGACATCATGACGCCGCGCCCATTCGTCGTCCTGCCCACGGACGAAATATGGAAAGCCGCCGAGATCATGAAATACGAAGATGTCGGCGGAGTGCCGGTGGTCGAGGACACCCAGACGCAACGTCTCGTCGGTATCATCACGGACCGGGACCTAACGATTCGCTGCATTGCACGCCGGCACACGGCGCGCTGCACCGTGGGAGAACATATGACACCCGCACCACTCGAAACCGTTCTTCCCGGCGCCGAGACGGCGGAAATCGTGGAGAAAATGGAGAGTGCACAGGTCCGGCGCATTCCGGTGGTCAACGAACGAGGTGAGCTCCTCGGCATCGTGGCTGAGGTCGATCTCGCCATGAAGCTCGCGCCGGCTGAAGCGCTTCCCGCGCGTAAGCGAGTGAAGACCGCGACGCCGCCTGGCGTCGCAAAGTTGTAGCCCGGTGACTCACGTAGGCACTTACCCGACACCAAGCGGCGTGAACCTGATACCCGCGGGCCGCGGGTCGTGCTATTCAGTTACGCACCTGCCGCACCGATCTAATCATGCAGGAGTCTGCAATGCTCACGTACAAGAATCTGGTGGAGCTCGAGACCGCGCTGCGCGGCCGCACCGTCCTCAGCGTGTACGTCAATGGTGAAGAGCCCGATCCGGCAAAGCGCCGGCGCTGGCGCGTCGATCTGCGTAATTCGCTGAATGACATTCAAGCGTGGCTCGAGGGATCATCTCATGCGGAGCGCGAGGCCTTTCTGGCCTGTCGCCGGATGTTGCTCGAGCAGCTCGATGCAATGCGCGGAATCGTTCGCGGGCCGGGATGGTCCGGCTTCTACACGATCGACGGCGCAACTCACACGGGCCCGGTCCCGGCTCCCGTGCCGACGATGGCGGTATGGAGCACGGGTCCGTGCCTAACGCCATATGTTCGCGCGCTCAAAGAGAGCCGTCCACTCTTCGTCATGATCGCTGACAGCCGCAAGGTGCGGATCTTTCGTTATGCCGCGCGCGCGATAACCTCGGTCGAGACCTTACACGCCAAGGCAAGAGTCGAGCATCCGACACACATGGGCGCGCCGCCGCGACCTGGCTTTCACACCGGAACACGCGGCACCGCAGGGGCCGATGAAGCGCAGCGCGAATTGCACGAAGGCACGATGCACATGCTCCACCAAGCGGTTGACAAGTTGGCACAGCTCGCGACGGACTCCGCGTTCATCGTGGTTGGGGGAATTCCTACGGTTGCTCGCGCTTTGCTGCGCTTGCTTCCCGTGGACGTTGCACAGCGCGCGACACACGCTGAAGGTCTGGACGTGCACGCGACCAAGGCTGAAGTCGCCGAGGTCGCGCGGCAGTCGGCATCGCTGATGCGCAACGCCGAGGACTTGCGGCTGATCGACGAAGCGCTTGCGGGAGCGGCAGGGAACGGGCGTGGCGTTACGGGATCGGTCGATACGCAGCGCGCATTGGCAGAGGGGCGTGCGCGGGATGTGTACTTCACCCAGGCGTTCCTCGAAAATCACACGGCCGACGCGGAAGCGATCGTCCGCTTGGCGTTAGGCACGCAGGCGCAGCTGGAGCAGGTGTCGGGTGCTGCAGCGGCGCGCCTGGACGAGGTCGGCGGGATTGCCGCGCGGTTGCGCTACGCGGCCGCGCCGGCGCTGATCTGATGCGCAGCGCCGAAGCAAGGGTTAAGTCTGGCGCGCGTGATCTCGCTCCCAGTCCGCCAGAATCCGCTCGAGATCCACGTTAGGCGCGATGAGACAGATGTGCCCGTGGCCGGTGAGCACGTGCAGCGCGGCCCCGGGCACCCGCGCGGCCATAAACTGTCCCTGCTCCAGCGACGGTACCAGCCGGTCCTCATCGGCCGCGATGTACAACGTCGGCACGCGGATACGCGCCAAGTCGTCGCGCACATCGAAGCGTGTCAGGATGCCGAGACGTCCCAGGTAACCGCGGCGCGTCGTCATTTTCGTCTCGGCGAGAAAGCGCTGGATTTCGGTGCGGTGCGTGAAGCGCGAATGCATGCGCAGCGCGGTGGCGCGCCGGACGAGGCTCATCGCTCCCCAAGGCATCATGCGCACGCCGGCGATGGCGAGCCGGAGCCGGAATTGCGGTGCGAAATAGGGGAAGGAATTGAGCACCACGAGCGAACGGACCGTTGACGCATGCGCAAGTGTGAGACTCGTCGCCAGGGCACCGCCGAACGACTCGCCAATTATCGTGGCCGGCTCCCCGTCGGGCGCCACGATACGTATGACGTGCTCCAGGTCCTCGACGAGTGTGTCCATACTCTGCGCTTCGTCGCGCAAGGCGTAGGTGGCGACGCGATAGCGTCGCGCGAGCAGCGGCACCTGGCGGTAGAATAGGCGGCCCGTTCCATCCATTCCCGGAACGAGCACCAGCGGGGGCCCGGTGCCCGTGATCTCAACTCGAGGATCGTATGCTGGCTCGTGCATGGCGTATCGCGTGGACGCTGCTGACCTTCATAGTCGTCGAAGGCATAGTGGCTGGGGTTGCGGCGCTGCCGGTGACGTGGCTGTGGCTCTGGCTGCTCGTGCGGACCTCGCACCTCCCGTGGCTGCGCATAACGAGCGTCTCCCTGGCGCTCTTCCCGTCGTACGTTCTGTTCGCGCTTCTCTTCATGTTCTTATCGGCGCTGGCGGCGTGCGGCATGCGGTGGCGTACAGAACCGGCGGCTGCGATGCGCATCCGCGACGTCGATTGGAATCTTCTGCGCTGGTTGAGGTACGTAGCGCTGAGTCACCTCGTGCGTCTGGTGGCAGGTACGCTCTTCCGCGCGACGCCGCTGTGGACGTTCTACTTGCGCCTGAACGGCGCGCGCGCAGGACGTCGCGTGTACGTGAATTCGCTCTCGGTCATGGATCACAACCTGCTTGAGCTCGGAGAAGGGACGGTGGTCGGCGCGGATGTTCATCTGTCTGGCCACACCGTAGAAGACGGGATCGTATACACGGCGCCGGTGCGAATCGGCCGCAACGTAACGTTAGGCACCGGCAGCGTCATCGGCATCGGCGTCGTTATCGGTGACGGAGCGCAAATCGGAGCGCTGAGCCTCGTGCCCAAGCACACGACGCTGCCCGGCGGCGCCGTCTACATCGGAATCCCGGTTCACCCCTTTGCAACGGATGCCAGCGGGACATCAGCAAACGACTCCGCCCAGGCCGCGCGTGAGGCGGCGTCGTAACCGCAAGCGCGATCGGAAACGTCATCGCGGCGCGGCGAGCTTGACCCGGGAGCCTGCGAGCAGCCGGTCGTCCGGATGCAGCACGACGATATCGCCGGTCCGCAAGCCCTCAGTGACCTCGACCTCCTGCGTCGCACGCTGGCCAACGCGTATTGGCCGCAGCGATGTGCGTCCGCGCTCGACGACGAACGCCGCCCAACCCGAGTCCAACGGCACGAGTGCACTTACTGGCATTTTCAGAACACTCCCTTCGTAGAGTACGATCGCGGCGCGCACTTCGAAGCCGTTGCCAAGGTCGCTCTGCGGTTCGTCGAACTGTGCAATCACATTGACGCGCTGCTCTTCGACGCCTAACGGCGAAACCTTGGTGAACGCCGACGGCTCCACGCGAACCACGCGTGCGCTACGCGGCGCTTCGTCCGCGACGCGCACGAGTATCCTTCGCCCAACGCGCGCATCAGGCGCATCGCGCGTGAGCACGTCGACGACGACTTCGACGCTGCGCGTGTCGCCGATTTCGAGCAGCGGCGTTCCCGCGGGAACGACGCGATCGTGTTCTTCGAACACGCGGAGCACTCGACCACTCATCGGCGCGCGTAGGCGGACAGCGTCCCGCGCGATTGGCGTTGCCGGATCGGAGGCAGTTAGCGCGAGTCTCGCGCGGCGTTCGTCCTGCTCAGCGGCACGATGTCGTTCTTGCGCAGCCGTCAGCTCGCGATCCTGCAGGCGCTCGGCATCGATTGCGCGTTCCAGCTCACGTGCCGACAGCGCCCCGGCAGTCGCCATGTTCTCCGCGCGGCGACGCGCGCGGCGCGCCTCTTCCAAGCTCACCACGGCCTGCTCCGCGCGAGCGGAAGCCTCGCGCACCAACGCTCGCGCGGACTCCAGTGCCGCTCGCGCCTGATCACGCGTTCTCGGGTCGAGAGGAGCGGGCGAAAGCGTGCCGACAATTTCGCCCA
>DATBKN010000038.1:0-13453 GCA_036555845.1 Gemmatimonadaceae bacterium
TGGCGCACGCCGAGCCAGCCGCCGAGCTGCCCGCCGTGATGATCACGTTAGGCGCGCGCCTGCACCTGCGCAGCAAGCGAGCTGATCGTTGGCTCTCCGCCGACGAGTTTTTTACGGGCCTCTTTGCAACGGCGTTACAAACCGGCGAGCTTCTCACCACTGTGGAGGTGCCGATGCTGCTCGAACGCACGGGCTACGCCTTCGAAGAACTGGCGCGACGTCACGGCGACTTCGCGTTGCTTGGTGTTGCAGCCACGGTAACTGTCGACGAAACGGGCGCCTGCCGCGACGCACGAATCACGCTCGTGAATCCGGGCGCTGGCGCCGAGCGCATGCAGCGCGCCGCGAGCTCGCTGATCGGACGCGCGATCGATGACGCCGCCGCGCGGGCAGCCGGTGAGATCGCCGCCGCCGACATCACTGCGACTGGCGACGTCCACGCCTCGGCCGCCTACCGCCGCCAACTTGCGCGAGTGCTGACGCGACGAACACTGCTGCGCGCATTCGAGAGGGCCAGGCAGGTTCGTTAGGCTGACTGCGGTGAGATGAACCCGACAATCGCGCCTCTCTCGGAGCTCAATGCCGCTCTGCTCCAGGCGGTCGTCACGCTTGGTGTCGCGGCGTTATGTGCGTATCTCTTTCAGAAATACCGCCGCGACTATTTCCGCTGGCTATCGATGGCCTGGTGCGCGTACGCTGTGCGTATCGGCTGCATCGTGTTGTTTCTCACGACCGGCGCGAGCGGCTGGCTCTTTGCGCACCAGATCCTAACGGGTTGGACCGCGCTGGCGCTGCTTTGGAGCGCGTTGGCGTTTTCGCGATCAACGCGATGGCGCTGGTGGTATCTCGTCGCACTCGCATTTCCAGTCGCATGGTCGTACATCGCGATTTACAGGTTGGACGACTTCCTGCTCGCCGCCGGACCGGCGGTTCTCTTTCTCAGCCTCGCGACGCTGTGGACGGGATTCGTCTTTCTGAAACACTGGCGCGCAACTGGCTCGCGCGGCGCAGCGCTGCTCGCCGGCGTCCTCTTCACGTGGGGCGTTCATCACCTCGACTATCCGCTTCTGCGCGCGCGCGGCGCGTGGAATCCGTGGGGTTACTATCTCGACATCTTCTTCGTGCTCGCGACGAGCATTGGCATTGTCATTCTCGTGCTCGAGGAGATGGATCAGGGACTGCGCACTCTGCTGGCGATTTCCGGTGAGCATCCCCCTCAGCGTCAGGCAGACGCGAACATTGACAGGCTACTCGAACGCCTGAACGCGAACCTCGTTGCGCGAACTCGCGAGCTGGAGTTGCTCTCGGCGCGTATGGTGCAGCAGCACGAGGAAGAACGGCGACGGGTCGCGCTCGCGTTGCACGATCAGACCGCGCAGGTGTGGGCCGCCGTGAAATTGCATCTCGGAACGCTGCGAGAGGTGGTGCCAGCGACGCTCGTGCCGCGCGTCGATCGCATGCTGGCACTTGTCGACGACGGGATCCGCAGCATCCGCAGCGTCACTGTGCATCTGCGTCCACCATTGTTGGACGAGCTTGGACTCGTTCCCGCCTTACGCGCGCTCGTGCGCAGCTTTGCGGAACAATCCGAGCTCGATATCGAGTTCGAAGCGCCCGATACGCTCGTCGTATCGCATGATGTTGGGCTTGTTCTCTTTCGCTCTCTTCAAGAGGCGCTATCGAACGTAGTGCGACACGCGGGAGCGTCGGCTGTCTCCATCAGGCTTTCAACCCTCAATGGCGAGGTCGTACTCAGCGTGGAGGACAACGGCCGCGGCTTTGCGCCGACGGCCGTCGAGATCGTGTCGCGTCAGGCAGGTATTGGCCTGACAGGGATGCGCGAGCGTATCAGCGCGCTCAATGGCTCAGTGACTCTGGAGGCGCCGCCTAACGTGGGAGCCTCCGTCACCGTGCGGCTTCCACTGACCCATGCGAACTGATCGCACGACAACACGCATCCGCGTCCTTATCGTGGATGACCATGCCGTCGTGCGCGAAGGGATTCGTCATGTGTTATCGAGCGACGACGGCGTTGAGGTCGTTGGCGAAGCGAGCAATGGCGAGGAAGCGCTTGTGCTCGTCGGGCGCTTTCATCCAGACGTCATCGTCCTGGATTTGTCGATGCCGGGGATGTCAGGGCTCGAAGTCGTGGCGCACTTGCGCACAGACGCCCCGGACATCAAGGCCCTCGTGCTCAGCATCCACGATCAGGACGAGTATGTGCTCGAGAGTATCCGCGCCGGAGCTCACGGTTATCTGCGCAAGGACTCGTCACCCGCCGAAATTCGCAGCGCAATACGACGTGTGCACGAAGGCGGTAGCGTCCTCGGTCCCGACGTCGCCCGCCAACTGTCAGCGGCCCTACAGAATGAGCGGGCACACGAGGAACGCCAGGAAAAAATCGCGCTGCTCAGCGCACGCGAGCGTGAAGTTCTCGTCGAGATTGCCAGAGGGTCGACGAGTAAGGAGATCGCTACCCTCTTCGGCATCAGTCCACGCACGGTGGAATCGCATCGCGAGGCCCTAACGCGCAAGCTCGGCATTCGTGGGGTGGCAGGACTCACGCGACTGGCCATCGACATGGGACTCATCGGTGAGTCCGGCGGAGCGGTGCGTACAACTACGGAGAAATGAGTCCGTAGTCAGACGAATTCTCCTCGGCAGACAGCTCAGTAGGGTTAGCGGCATATCGCCACGCCTTTACCGAGGAGCAACAATGTCTTCCATAGTCGGTCTAGCGGGCGCCACGACCGCGGCGCTCGTGCTGTCGGCTGCACTGCCGTTAGGCGCATCCGCGCAATCGCGCGACACGACCAAAGCTGACTCGAGTCGCAGGGCGGCTCCGCTGGCGGCAGTTACGATCACCGCGACCCGCACGGCGCGCTCCACGTTCGACACACCGCAACCGATTGTCGTGCTCGACTCCGTGCAGTTGCGTTCGAAGCTCTCGAGCCCCGCAGACCTCTTTCGTGATATCGCGGGACTCGATGTGACAGGCGTGGGCTCCAACCAGCGACGTCCTGAAATCCGCGGCCTGCGCGGGCAGCGCATCCTCCTCCTGCAGGACGGCCTGCGACTCAACAACGCGCGACGGCAGCAGGACTTCGGCGAAATCCCGGCAATCGCGGGCGAGGGTTCGCTCGCCCGCGTCGAAGTCGTGCGGGGACCATCGTCTGTGCTGTACGGCAGCGACGCGATTGGCGGCGTCGTCAATCTCATCTCGATTGCACCACCTGCCTCCCTAACGAGTAGCGACGTGCACGGCTCCCTGTCCTATCGCTATATCAGCGCCGGAAGCGGGAATACTCCGGACCTGACGCTGTCGGGACGCACTGGGCGGCTCGGGTTTCACGCCAATGCAGCGTATCGCGAGGCCGATCCGTACAGCGCTCCGTCGGGGACATTTGGCAACATCACCTTGAACAACGACGTCCGCGTGCGCGACTCGGGCATTCGCGATCGTTCATATGACTTCGCGCTGAATTACGATGCCGCGAGAGACCACGAGCTGTTCTTTCGTGGTGCGTGGTACAGCGCCGAACGCGCCGGCTTCGGATATGTCGATCCCAACGAGCTGGGGCCTGACCAGCCGTTGATTCAAATCCGCTATCCCGACCAGGATTTCAATCGCTTTACTCTGGGCTATCGTGGCCGATCCTCGATTGGCGTTGCCGATCGCTTTGAGCTGAGCACGTACACGCAGCACAATGAGCGCCACCTCAACACGCTGGTTGACGTGCCGATTGGACCTGGCGCCAACGTGAGATCGCTCTCGCTCAACTTCACGGATCTCAACACATTTGGCGGCCGCGCCGAGCTGGCGAAGATCATCGGAAGTCGCAGCGTGGTCACTTATGGCGTGGACTGGTTCCGGGATCGCTCGCAGAACACGGATTCAAGCACGTCGACCGTTACAGGGTTCGGACCGCCGTCTACACGCACGAGCAACGTGGCGACGGTGCCTAACGCCACGTTCAGGAATATTGGGGCGTTCGCCCAGGTCGAGCTTCGGCCGGTCGATCGCCTCACGACGACGTTCGGCGCCCGACTGCAGGACATCGTCGCGGAGACGAGACCTACTCCTCGAATTACGACAGCGACGATAAAGAGCACGGATCGAAGCGGCGTCTGGTCCGCCAACGCGCTGTATCGCGTCTTCGATGACCTGAACGTCGTCGCAGCCGTCGGCCGCGGATTCCGCGCGGCGAACCTGGTCGAACGCTTCTTCGAAGGGGCAGCGGCTGAAGGCGGCGGCTTCCAGCGCGCAAACCCTGATCTCGGTCCTGAAACGAGCATCAACGTCGACATGGGCCTGCGCTATCGCAACCGATGGTGGTACGGCGAGGCGTTTGTCTTCCGCAATGATATCGACGATGCCATTCGCTCCGTCGCCACCGGTGATTCGGTGAACGGTCAGCCTGCATTCCAGAATCGGAATGCCGGCCGCCTGCGAATCGACGGGATCGAGATTACGACGGGAGCACGCGCATACGATCGCGTCGATGCGAGTATCAGCTTCACTCGACTCGACGGACGCAATATCTCGCAGCCGGAGAATCCGATCGGTGACAGCTATTCCAACAAGGCTGTTGCTGACCTGACGTATCGGCAGCCCGGCGGACGTTTCACTTTAGGCTACACGCTGCGTCGCCAGGGTAAACAGAAGGACGTGATCATCGGCTCGAACCCGATTGGCGCCGAGATTCCGGCGTTCACCGTGCACTCGGCGCGTGGCAGCCTGCACCTCGCGGATGTTGGTCGCGTGCGCAACGATTTGTCGCTCGTCGTGGATAACATCGGCGATCGCCTCTATGCTGAATTTCCGAACGCGAGCTTCTTCAGACCCGAACCGCGGCGCCACGTCAGGCTCGCATTTGTCACGACGTTCTGATGCCTAACGCGGTCTATTATATTCCTATCGCCACCACGGTCGTCGCACTGGCGTTTGCGACGATTGTGCTGCGGCGGCACGCGGCGCGGCAGAGCGGACCGCATCTGTTGTGGTGGGGTGTCGGGTTGATTCTGTACGCAGTCGGAACGCTCACCGAATCGCTCACCACGCTCTTGGGTTGGAACGAGTGGGTCTTTCGCGCCTGGTATATCAGCGGGGCGCTCTGTGGCGGAGCCCCGCTGGCGCAAGGCACAGTCTATCTGCTCATGCGCCGCAGAGTCGCGAACGTTCTCGCCATTCTGCTCCTAACGACTATCGCGACGGCGAGCGTCTTCGTCCTCTTGTCACCCATCAACAACGCAGCGGTAGATCCAACGAGGCTTTCGGGTCGCGCGCTCTCGTGGCAGGGCATTCGGCTCGTAAGCCCGTTCATCAACACCTACGCCGCACTCTTTCTCATTGGCGGCGCGATCTATTCCGCGCTGCGATTTCGCTCGATTCCAGACAAGCGCCACAAGTTTGTCGGGAACGTCCTCATCGCCGTTGGTGCGCTGCTCCCCGGTATCGGCGGGACGTTCACGAGATTTGGTCACGTGGAAGTGCTGTACGTGACGGAGTTCATTGGTCTGTTATTGATCTTTGCGGGCTTTCGGGAAAACGTCCGCGAAGTTGCGCATCCGATCTTGACTCAAGGAGCGACGTCTCGCAGCGTGACCGCGTAGCGCGCGCGCACACCCCTGACTGCGACGATGAACCGCCTGCAGCTGATCGAGATCGAAGATCTTCCGTGGTGTCCGCGTTTTCTGCGCGACGCGGCGACGGATTATCTGCGCTTCATTTTCACGCTGACGCACCAGTACCAGCCGGTCGGCACGATGCTCAAGTCCATGCTCCGAAAGCACGGCCGCAAGCGCATCATCGACCTGGGCTCAGGTTCCGGCGGACCGTGGCAGAGTCTCGCGGATCAAGTGCAGTTGACGGGCGAGCACTCGGTGAACATCGCGCTCACGGACAAATACCCGAGCGCGCGTGGGCATCAGCTCGTCGATCGCCTGGACGAGCGCCTAACGTATGTCAAGTATTCTGTGGACGCGACGAACGTCCCGCCTCGCCTGACCGGAATTCGTACGATGTTCACGGCGTTTCATCACTTCGATCCCGAGAGTGCGCGCGCGGTACTGCGCGACGCGGCTCAAAGGCGCGAGCCGATTGCCATCTTCGAAGTGACGCAGCGCAGCGCGCTGGCCGTCGGCACAGTGGCGATTTCTCCCGCGCTCGTATTGCTCTTCACACCGTTCATTCGGCCGTTCACGTGGAGTCGGCTCCTGTTCACGTATCTCGTGCCGGCACTCCCGGTCTTCGTGCTGTTTGACGGGCTGGTGTCATGCATGCGCTCGTACTCGCCGTCAGAGATGCTGCGCATAGCACGCGAGGCGGATGTAGATGGATTCGCCTGGGAGTCTGGTACCCTCGCCACACGCACGCCGCTGCCGGTGACGTATCTCGTCGGCTATCCCGTCGACGCCGGGACATCCAGTATCGTGTGATTTCTCAAGATCAGAAGCCGAGAGCGATTACCTGCTCGTGCTCTGTGCAGTTGACCTTCCAGAAACAAAACGGGTGCGACCGAAGTCGCACCCGTTTGTCTAGCGTCACTACAGTTTTGGGCGGCCGCCGATCCTCGTTAGGATCGATCGACCGGTCGCACCGCTTAGCGGCCGATCTTTGTCACATTCTCCGCGGCAGGTCCCTTCTTCCCCTCCACAACCTCGAACTCCACGCGCTCGCCTTCAGCGAGCGACCTGAAGCCCTGGGCCTGGATGGCCGAGTGATGGACGAAGCAGTCCTTCTGTCCATTGTCGGGCGTGATGAAGCCGAAGCCCTTCGCGTCGTTGAACCACTTTACGGTGCCGGTCGTACGCATTTCCTGTCTCCTCGATCTGCGCTGCGGTCGGAGTGCGGGGGACCCGACTGCCGCCAACAGCAATCTCGTGATCAGGGCCCTCACGATGGGCATCGCTCTGGACTGAGCGAAAAAGAAAAAAGCCTGCGCGAACGCAGGCCCCTTTGAATCGGAACTCGCCGCGTGAGCACGCACTGCGGCTCTTTCGCGCGACCATAATACGAGAGACCGGGCGCCTCCGCAACACGGACTGGCTTGCTACGTGACGCCGCGGTCAAACTGGCTCCCCTCCTGGGGGACGGGTACATTCGCGTCCCGAGCCCATAGTCGTTAGCTCTTAGCTCTTAGCTCTTAGGTGGCTCCGTGGCCGTAGCCAAAAAGCGCAAGAAAAAGAAGGACGATGCACCAGCCGCCTCACGCGGCCTGGAGGCGCGAAAGCTCGCTTCCACGTCGCCCCCGGCGAGCGTGCAGGCGATCGCAGAGCGCATTACGCATGACGGCGGATCCGTACTGGGCATCTATCGCGATCCGTTAGGCGGCAACTGGCAGATCCTCGCGGGCCTCCCTCTGGACCGCGTAGAGCCGACACCGTATCAGCGGGATCTCTCCGAGGCGCACGTCGGAAAACTCGCAGTCGCCATCAACAAGCTGGACCGGTTCCTGGACCCCATCATCGCCGTGCCGGCAGGCGACGGCAAATACTGGTCGCCTAACGGCTACCATCGGATCGGCGCCATGCGCAACCTCGGGGCGCGTTCGATCACGGCCCTCGTGGTTCCCGAACCCGAAGTCGCGCATCGCATTCTCGTACTCAACACGGAGAAGGCCCACAACCTCCGGGAAAAGGCGCTCGAGGTCATCAGGCTTGCCGAAGGGCTGGCCCAGATCGACGACCGTCCGGAGAAGGACTACGAGACGGAATTCGAGGAGCC
Organism: Gemmatimonadaceae bacterium; assembly: GCA_036555845.1. Lineage (GTDB taxonomy): Bacteria > Gemmatimonadota > Gemmatimonadetes > Gemmatimonadales > Gemmatimonadaceae > DASYRX01. The sequence goes on from DATBKN010000038.1 coordinate 7,727, forward strand.
CGCGCTTCTGACGTTAGGCCTCTGCTATCAGATCAACGGCCGTTTTTCAGGAGGCGCCTACCACAGCATTCTCAAACGCATCGACAAGTTCTCCTCGTCCAAGCTCCCGCGCGCCCTCGAAGCGCGCCGCGTCCGTGCGGCCAAAGTCATGGAGCTGAACGACGCGGTGAATGCGGCCATCGCGGCGCTGAAGGAGCGCGGAATGGAGAGCCCATACCTGCGTGCGTTCGTCGTCGCCCGGATCAACCATCTCCGCTTCCAGCGCAAAGCGACGCCGGACTTCGATGAGACGATCGACAAGATGATCGCGAGCGCCAAGAAATTCGATCCGGGAAAAGTGAAAGCGGATCAGGTCGCGCGGACCGGTGGTCCGCCGAGCGAGGAAGGGTCGTGAGCATTTCGCGCCGGCAGTTCGTCGTCGGTACGGCCGTCGGCGCCGCTCTCGGTCGCGTGCGGCGAACCGAGGCCAGCGCGCCGCCCGTTCTGTCCGACCTGCATCGTTCCGAGCCATGGCTCGAGATCGAACGAGCGGCGCTGACGCAGAACGTCCGCGCCATCGCCCGCATAACGGGCGGGAAGCCGATCCTCGCGGTGGCCAAGAACAACGCCTACGGCTGCGGCTGCGCAACCGTCGGACCCATTCTCGATGCGATGCCCGAAATTTGGGGCATCGCAGTCGTCCGCATCGACGAAGCCCTTGCACTTCGCTCGGCCGGCGTGAAGAAGCCAGTCCTCCTGATGGCACGCGTGGAACCCAACGAACTGGACGATCTGCTCGCGCGCGATATCCGCGTCACGCCCGACGAGGCACTCGCACCCGAGGTCGTGCGCCGGGCTGCACACGGACGTGCAGTCGGCATTCACCTGTACGTCGATGCCGGTATGCACCGGATGGGCGTGCCTATTGCACGCGCGCCGGCGTTGATCGACGTACTTGGCAAGGCGCCTAACGTGCAGATCGAGGGCGTCTTTACAGAACTGACGGAAGACGTCGACTTCGACAAGGAAATGGCGAAGCAGCTGCGCACCCTGGCCGACGCCGCGCAGCTCGGCGGCATCAGCGTGGGCCGTCTGCACGCGGCGTCTTCACATGCTGTCTGGCACATCCCGGATACTTTCCTCGACGCTGTGCGACCTGGGCTCGCCGTGTACGGCGGCTATGTGTCGGATGAAGCGCGTGCACGGGGCGAGCTGCGAGCCGCGTATCGCTTGCGGGCGCCCGTTGTGCGAGTGCTGCGGGTCGATGCCGGCGAAGGCGTGAGTTATCACCGTCGCTGGAAAGCGTCCGTTCCGACCTGGGTGGCGACGCTTCCGGTGGGTCATGTGGACGGCTACCCGAGCGGCGCCGTGAAGGGCTGCGACGTGTTGATCGGCGATCAGATCTATCCGGTCATCGGGACCGTGAGCGCGAGCCACACGCTTGTCGCGTTAGGTACGGAGACATCCGTCAAAGTCGGCGACGTCGTTACGCTCGTCGGACCGGATCACCCGGCGATTCACCCGAATGAGGTGGCCGCGCGCGCGGGCTGGTCTGAATACAACATGTTCATGCATCTCAATCCGCTCCTCGCTCGGCACACCGTGTGACGGCCAGCAGCACTCGGCTCTTCGGCGAGTTCGCGTCGGCGCTTGCAGCACAATACCGCCTGGAGAACGAGATCGGCGCCGGCGGTATGGCTACCGTGTTTCTCGCGCACGACATCAAGCACGGCCGCGAGGTGGCGATCAAGATACTCCGACCGGACATCGCTGAGTCGTTAGGTGCGGAGCGGTTTCTCAGCGAGATTCGCACGACGGCCAAGCTGCAGCACCCGCACATTCTGCCGCTCTTCGACTCCGGCACCGCAGCAGGGACGCTGTATTACGTCATGCCGTACGTGGCCGGCGAATCGCTCAGGCAGCGCCTGACACGCGTGCGTCAGCTCAGCCTGGACGAAGCGCTGCGGATCGTACGTGAGGTCGCGGACGCGCTCGCGTACGCTCACTCGCACGGAGTCATTCATCGCGACATCAAGCCCGAGAACCTGTTGCTGGCCGATGGCCACGCGCTTGTCGCGGACTTTGGGATTGCGCGCGCGATCTCGGCAGCCGCCGGCGGCGACTCACGCCTCACGCAAACCGGATCCACTCTCGGCACGCCGGCGTACATGAGTCCTGAGCAGGCGACGGGTGAAGAGATCGATGGACGTAGCGACATGTACAGCCTCGCGTGCGTCATGTACGAGATGCTGGCCGGGGAGCCGCCGTTTGCCGGAGCGACAACGGAGGCGAGTCTCCTCCTGCGTTTCACGCGCCCGCCGCCACACGTAAGCGCTCGGGTGCGCAATGTGCCGGGCGGTGTCGATGCGGCCATTTACAGGGCAATGACACGGGATCCGGCTGGCCGGTTCGAAGGAGTAGCACGCTTCCTCGAAGCGCTTGCGTCGCACGCAACGCTCGACATTGCGCCTAACGCGCCGTCGATTGCGGTGCTCCCGTTCGCCAACATGAGTGGCGCCGACGATGAGTTTTTCAGTGACGGCATTACGGAAGAAATCATCAATGCGCTCGCACAGCTGCCTGGCCTGCGCGTCGCAGCGCGCACGTCCTGTTTCGCCTACAAAGGCAAACGGGAAGATCTGCGCTTGGTCGGTGAGAGGCTGGGCGTCAGCACCGTTCTGGAAGGCAGCGTGCGTCGCGCTGGCGGAAGACTGCGAATCACGGCGCAGCTGATCGATGTTGCTCAGGGCTATCACATCTGGTCGGAGCGCTATGACAGCGAGCTCACGGATGTCTTCAGCATCCAGGACGCGATCGCCAGCGCGATTGCATCCAAGCTCAAAGTGACGCTCGCGGGTGAGACGCCGAAGATTGCAAAGCCGCAGACGCCGGAGTTCGAGGCGTATGAGCAGTTCCTCAAAGGCCGAGACGCGTCGAGGCGACGCGGTGCGGCGCTCCTGCACGCCGTCCAGGCGTTTGAGGAGGCCATCGCGCGTGATCCGCGTTATGCACCAGCGCTCTCCGGCCTTGCGCAGTCACTGACCCTGCTCGCATTCTGGGGACTCACAGCAACTTCCGAGATTCGATCGCGCGCGATCGAGGCCGCGTCCTTGGCATTGGCAGCGGATCCCTCGTTGCCGGAGGCGCATATTGCTACCGCTTTGACGGCGATGCTGCTCGAGTACGATCTCGAGAAGGCCGCAAAGCATTGGTGGCCGCAGCGCGAGCCGAACGCGGACGACCGCATCACGCGTGCGCTATTCCAAGCGTGTTACATCCAAGGCGACGTCGGAGCGTCGGTTCGTGACATCGATGCCGTGATTCGAGATGACCCGCAAAATGCTATTGCCTTCGCGTCGCGCGCCGTGGCCCTCTCGTGGCACCGGCGTTCCGACGGAGCAATCGAGTCCGCGCGTCGCGCCATCGAGTTGCAGAATGACTCGCTTTTTTCTCATTTCGCGTTCAGTCACACACTGGCAATCGTCGGTGATTTCGCTGGCCTCGCGCCTGGTGCGCCCCGTATCATGGCACGCTTCGGCCGACACGTTTGGCTGCTGATGATGCTCGGCATCGCCGCCGGCAATGCTGGGGAACGAGCAGCGGCACAGGCTGTGTACGCCGAGCTCGAGGCGCGCTCGAGGCTCGAATTCGTCCAGCAGGTGGTGCTGGCCGTGTGCGCGTTGAGCGCTGGGCTTCGTGATGACGCGCTGCGTCACTTGCACGCGTCGGCCGCTGACCGAGAAGCCCTCTTTGCCGCCGTCGCTCTCTACTGGCCACCGCTGGACCCGCTGCGCGGCACACGCGAATATGACGAGATTCTGCAGTCGATCGGCTGGCAGTCGGTTAACCGCGCTGGTTTAGCCGGGGCGCCAGTTGCCTAACTAGAACTCATAGAGGATCGCAGACACATGACCCGTCGCCTAACGCTGGTTTGCTGTGCGGCTCTCGCTGTCGTCGCGTCCGTCGCGCGCGCGCAGGTCAACTACGACACTGTGCAGGTCCGCTCCTTCCAGCTGGCGCGCGGGGTGTACATGATCACGGGCTCCGGGGGGAACATGGGGCTCTCGGTGGGCGACGATGCCGCGTTCCTCGTGGACGACCAGTTCGCGCCGCTGACGCCCAAGATCCTGGCCGTCATCGCTGCTATCACGCCCAAACCGGTGCGATTCGTCGTGAACACGCACTGGCACTTCGATCACACCGGCGGCAACGAGAATCTCGGGAAAGCCGGCGCGCTGCTCATCGCGCACGACAATGTCAGGCGCCGCATGTCCACCGGGCTTTTCATCAAGGCGCTCAATAGTTTGCAGCCGCCGGCAGCCAAGGGTGCCCTTCCGATGGTCACGTTCACCGAGACGGTCACGTTCCATATCAACGGCGATTCACTCGTCGCGACGCACGTGCCACCTGCGCACACGGACGGCGATGCGATCGTGCGCTTCGTAAAGGCGAACGTGATTCACATGGGAGACGTGTTCCACAACTCCGGTTTGCCGTTCGTCGATCGCTCCAGCGGCGGCTCCATCGATGGCGTCATCGCGACGGCGGATATCGCGTTAGGCATGTCCGATGCGCAGACAAAGATCATTCCAGGTCACGGGCCACTCGCCGATCGCGCTCGGCTCAAGGCCTGGCGCGACGCGCTCTTCACGCTCCGCGAACGGATGCGTGCAGAGATCGCCGGCGGCAAAACGGTCGAGCAGGTGCTGGCGGCAAACATGGGCGCCGCGTATGCCAAGGATTGGCCGGCAGGGCACGAGCGCTTCATCCGGACGCTATATGAGGAACTGTCTGGCCGTTAGAACAGCGTCGACCGCGGCACCGGTTAAGAAGCACACGCGTCAAACAGGAAGGAAATGATCGCGTGAAGGCGTCAACCTCGTGAAACCGTACCCTCTGACCACTTAACGCTGTTGACGTGTTAACGCCCGCGCGTTAGGCCCCCTTTTACGCAGTTGTTTCTTAACCCGTGCCGCCGCCGACGCTCGTTAAATCCATGAAAATTCACGACCTCTCTCAGCCCCTGAACCAGGACTCTTTTTTCTGGCCCTACTATCCGCCTTTCGAGGTCAAGTACATCAAGCGCAAGGTCGAGCATGGCGTGAACGCCCAGTACATCATGACCTCGAACCACATGGGCACGCACCTCGACGCGCCGCGACATTTCGTGACCGGCGGCCTAACGATCGATCAGATCCCGCTCGAGTGGCTCTACGGCCCCGGCGTGATCGTCGATCTGCGCGACGAGATGGACGACCTCGCCGTCTACACGCCGCAGATGATCGAGAAGCGCGTCGAGGTTCGCGACGGCGACATTGTGGTGCTGCACACTGGCTGGGAACGCTTCGGCCAGTTCGGCGAGACACCTGACGAGGAACGTTACGTCCACTACCACCCCGGCCCGCACCCGGATCTCGTCCCCTGGCTCCTCAAAAAGAAGGTCCACGTCTGGGGCGTCGACGCGATCTCCACGGATCACCCGATGAACCTCCCAATCGGGCGCTTCCTCGGCAAAGGAATGCACGGCCAATGCGATCGCGTGCGCAAAAAGGCCGAAGAACGCTTCGGCGGTGCAGAAGCAGTCAACAAACTCTTTCCCGATAAGGACTACCAGCTCACGCACAACGCCCTCTTCCCGCACAACGTCATTCACATCGAGAACATCGGCGGGGAGATCGCCAAGCCGGAGCTGCAGAACAAACGCCTCGTTATCGGCTGCTTCCCCTGGAAGTTCAAAGGCGGCGAAGC
>DATBKN010000039.1:0-3508 GCA_036555845.1 Gemmatimonadaceae bacterium
TCGCTTTCCGCGAAACGTTAGAGCGTCACGCCGAGTCGCCGCAGGCCTTCGCGCGATGACCCCATTCCGGGGTTCATCGCGAGTGCCTTGCGGTACGCGGCAATTGCCGCCTCGCGCTGGCCCGCGCGTTCGTACCCCTCACCCAGACTATCGAAGGTGTTGGCCGAGTTCGGATAGAGCAGCGTGTTCACTTGAAATACGACGATCGCCGCGGCGCTGCGCCCCGCATTCAACAGCTGATACCCGGCGTTATTCACGTCGCCTTCGACGTCGTGATATCGGTTCTCCGGATTGCCGCGGTACTCTTCGATGGCACGCCGAACGGCCGCAGTGTCGCCACGCTCCGCATCCGGCGCCAAACGCTGCGACAGCTGCGGTTCGGTACCACGCTTGAGCGCAGTCTCGAGGACGGGATCGCGCTTGGCGCGATAGTCTGCCGACGTTGCTTCGACAAACACATCCGGCGTGAACCACGTGCGCTCGTCCGCCGCTATGTGGCCCTGCCAATACAGTGACGACACAAACACGCGCAGCTTGCTGTTCGGTAGCTCCAGCGGACGCGCGTCGCCGTATTGGTTAGGCGAATTCCCCGTCGGTTCGCCGACGAACGTCGCCGCGGTATAGAAATCCAGCTCGTTCACGAGATTCTGTGCGGCCGAGAAGACGCCGCGACCAATCAACACGAACAAACGATCTGCTCGATCCAGATTCGGGCGCCGGATCAACTCCTTCACGAGAAATCGATTGAGGAAGTTGTTGCCACCGCCGTTGACGCGCATGTCGATCACAACGCGCTCCACACCGGCGGAATCCGCCGCCGCGAAGGCGCGCCGAAAGAACACCTCGTTCAATACGCCGCCGTCGATGAACTGCACGGCGCGGTGATTGATGTACAGCGTGCGCTCGGGGAGAATCTTGAACCAGAACGCTCGTCCCGGCTGTTGCAGCCAGAGCGGATCCTCGCCGGGTGTCGCGTCGCGCATATCCACGAACTCCTTGGGCGTCATCGGACCGTGCCCGCCTCCTGCCGCCGTTCCTGCTGCTTCTATGACCACCGTTCGTTCGCGTCCGCTCTGCTCCACTGTGAACGCTGTCTTCGTCGCATCGTCGCTCAAGCGCAGCGCAGCGGTCACCTCCGGAATCGCGAGCATGCTTGGCGCGCGCCAGCGCACCCAGTTCGCACCCTCGTGCGAAACGATCTGCGCCGCCGAGTCGAGCGCGGCCGCGGCCGTAGCGCGTCCAACGCGGACCACGCGAGCGCCAACGAGATCTTTGTGCGCCGAATCGGCCGCGATGATGAACAGACCGTCCGAGAAATCGTAGAGACGGATCGGCAGTCGATGAAACCCAGTGCGGTCCTCGAAGTCGGCGTTGAGCGCGGTGTGACCGTCGCGCACCATTGCAGCGAGTCGCATGATCTCGACGATCACTTCGTAGCGTTTGAGCTGAGGCAATCGCGTGTCGAGACGCTTCACGGCCGCGTCCCATTGCTCACGTGTCATGCGCGCGAACGCATTCTTGTGCCTGCGCGGAAGCTCGGCGCCGAGCATGCGAACGTCCTCGCGCCATGCAGCGACGTCTGTCGGAGTAAGCGCCTGCGAGTTTGCGCGGCAGGGCCAGAGCGACAGCACTGCGAGGGCACCGAAGCCCGAGAACCTGAGCATATGTATGGCGTGAGGGGACTGAAAAACGTGCGTCCAGGAGTGCGACAGCCCCAAACACCGCTCGGTTGAAAGGAGCCTGTGTATTTCTATCCCCTATCCCCTATTTCACGACATCAACGTCCCGACGAACAGCACGAACAGCATGATCGCAAGGAACGCCGCGGCGGCGCCACCGACAAGGGCCGACACCAGGCGCAGGGCGCGAAAGGTGACACCGCGCACGCCTAACGCGGCTCGCTCACGGTCCGCGATTCCCCAGCCGCCAAATGCGGCGATCGCGAGCATGAGCGGTGTGAGATACCAGATCGGGCGCAGGAAGAGTCCAATCGCGATGACGGCGACGACGCCACCTGCGACGCACGCCACGAGCAGTCCATCGGGCGTGCGCCGAGCCAGCGCACCGATGACGTCGTTCAGCGTCCGCGTGTCAGGCAGGGGTGTCTTGGTGCTTTGCGCTTCGACCATGTCGCCTCCGACCTCCGACTGCAGACCTCCGACCTCCTACGGTTTTTTTGGACGCGCTCGAAATTTCTCGTACAACATCGTGTGCCGATCGTTGAACGAGATGCTGTCGCCGCGGATGAAGACGTGCTTAACGTGCGTTCGAACATCCAGCGGATCGCCAGTCGTGACGAAGACGTTCGCAACCTTGCCGACTTCCAGCGAGCCGTACTTGTCGGCGATACCGAACATGCGCGCCGGATTGATCGTCACCGCCCTCAGCGCTTCGTCCGGATCGAGGCCGTACGCCGTCGCAAGCGCGGCGTGATACGGAAGCGTGCGCGAATTCGACGCATCCGAGCTTTGAAAGGCGATCTGCACGCCAGCTCCCGCTAACACGCCGGGATTCGCGTACACGAGATCGTACGGCTCATCGTTCGCGGGCGCTTGCGTCAGCGGCCCGACAATCACCGGAATTTTTCTCGCAGCGAGTGTGTCCGCGACCCGCCAGCCATCACGCGCGCCACGGATGATGATTTTGAGCTTGAGACTATCGGCGAACGCGATCGCGCCGCGGATCTGGTCAGCGGACGAGGCGTCGATGATGACGGGCAACTCACCGCGCATAAACGGAATCAGCGCTTCGAGCTTGTGATCCGATTTGAGTCCAGTCGCGCGGGCGTGAACGTCGGCGTAGGCCCTCGCATCTTCGAAGAATTGATAGAGCTGCCTAACTTGGCGATTCATCGCCTCGCGACGATCCGCTGCTGAACGCTGCTGCCGTCCCCCGCCGCCGAATCCGCCGAAGCCTTGCGGACCCGCGCTCGGGAAATTCACAACCATTGCCACGCGCGGAACCACAGCCATTTCCGTCGGTGTCCATCCAGCCAGGTCGATGAGCGCCGCCGCGCCGCTGATCAGTCCACCTTCGGCGCTCGTCACCGCAGTCGTCACGCCGTCGACGCGCGTAACGGGAATCAACTCCGAATGCGGATTGACCGCAGTGAGAATGACGTTCTGCGGATTGAAGTCGCCGATCTCGCGCGTGTCTTCGCCGCCCGGTACAGAACCAATCTCCGTGAGGCCGAGATTCGTCCCCGCATCGATGAGACCGGGATAGACGAAGAGGCCGGTTCCATCGACAATCGTCGCGTCACTCGGCACGGCGACGTTCGTGCCTAACGCCTCGATGCGGCCGCCGCGAAGAATGATGGTGCCGCGCTCGATGCGCGGCGCCGTCACCGGAACGAGCGTCGCGTTACGGATCACGACGGCGCGCGCCTGGGCATCCATTTCCGAATCGGCCGCGAGCACCGCGAGCGCGATAACAGGCGCTTTCCACATGCGCGGGGTCATCGGGCATCCTCCGAGGTCACGCGCGGGCGGCCTTTCATGCGCTGGAT
>DATBKN010000040.1:0-25794 GCA_036555845.1 Gemmatimonadaceae bacterium
CGCAGCTCATCAACCAGGCAGGGGTGAGCGCGGACCGTTTGATGATCGCCTTCGTACCGGCAGCATTCGGACAGATCGTGATCCCGCAATTCACCAGCGACATCACGCGAGCCCTGGGGGCGGACGCGCTCAGGACTCGGATGACGGACATAGGCCCCCTGGTGATGATCATTGTTCTCGCCGGCTCCGGTCTTGGCCTCACCATCGCGTTCGCGGAGTCGCTCGCGGCGTTCGTGGACTGGCTCTTTACGGAAACTCCCCCCGAGAACCCGAAGGGTGAGACCGGCGATTGGGATGGCGACGGCCTTCTTAACTACGAAGATCCGGACGATGACAACGATCACGTTGATGACGGTGTAGACAACTATCCGTGGGATAAAGACAAGTCGATCTGTGACTGTGGGCGGCCGCGGGCAGCCATTTCTTTTACTGCAAGTGCGGCAGGTGACTTCCTGCCATCGCTCGTCCGCGTTCTCACTGCAACACAAGCGCAGCGCGCTCGGGCAGTATCGTTAGGCGTGCTCCTGCAAGGGCAGCCGAATACAGCTGCTGTGATCTTCTAGCCGATGCGCCGTTCACTGTTCGCCCTCGGCATGCTCGGCGTGCTGCCTAACGTGGCGATGTCACAAAGCCGCGATTCGCTCAAGACGCCTATGGATAGCGTTGCAGCCGTGGGAACGCCCGCGTGCTGCTCGATCGTGCGCATCGAACCGTCACGATCCCTCGTGACAGCCCGCGAAACTGCGACGGGCTTCACGTTCCACTTCGAACTCAAAAACCGACGGAGGATGGCTTCGCTGAAAATCGGCCAGCCTGTCTGGGCCGATTTCGCCGCAAAGACCGTCAAGCTCAAGGCGACAGACTCAACGGCCTGTTGCGCGATTGTCGAGACACCACCTCCGCCAGAATCGACGGGAGGAAGCTCACCGTGAGGACGCTACCCGTTAGGTGGCGCGCCGCGTGTCGCGTCTGCTCACTGCTGGCGATCATCCCGCTGGTCGCCGCCGCCACGTGGCTGCCCGAAGGCACACACGCTTCGGCCACCGAGAGGCGCTGGAAGATCAACACACACTTGTTCGCCGCCAACGTGGCGCTCGCGGACGCGACGAACGACGGGATGGTGACGATCGCGCCGTTCGGTGAATTCGCTGTACCACCCGATGTTGTAAAAGCCCTGAAGGAGGCACCCGCATCGTATCGCGCCGGCGTGCTCGCGCCCGACCTCTTCCCGGACATGTACGTCGGAGGCTGGGTGCTGCATTCCGACCTGACGAAGACGGAGAAGTGGACGGCGGACGAGTGGTTGCGCCACGTATGGACGAAAGCGCGGACATGGCCTAACGACAGCGACCGCAGTAGGGTGCTGGCGTTTGGTTATGGCATGCTGACGCACGGCGCTGGCGACATCTTCGCGCACACATGGGTGAACCAGAAAGCCGGGGGTGCCTGGCTCTCCTTCCAGGGGAAAGAGCGCGAGACCGCGATCAAACACATTGTCCTCGAAGGCTTCGTCGGCGAGCACACGCCAACGACGGATCTCAGCCTCGATGTGTGGCCGCGCTTCGTCGCCAACACACTCATCAAAGACTCGGTGGCGCGGCAACACAACGAAAGCGTCGCCAAGCATTATCACCGATTTCTCGCGATCGCGGACGGCCTCCCTGCGGCGATCGCGCGCGCGAAGGGCCACATGAACGACAACATCCGGAATGACGCGCCCTACTGGATGAAGTGCACAGCGAATCCAGTCTGGTGCGCCCGAAAGGAGCAGATGGAGGTCTGGCAGCGCGACATCAACCGCGGCTTCCGCGCGCTCGTCGACAGCAGCGAAAGCCTCGGCGAAATGCTGATGGCCGGCGAAGCAGGCAGCGGCGTCGACGCCATGACGGGATGGGGAATCGAGTGGTTGCCCAAGATGTTCGGCGCCCACGCGTTAGGCGAAGGCACTGGAGCGCTGAATCAGTTCCTCCAGTGGGCCGGCGACCTCGTCCCGATTGACTCGCTGATCAAGGCTGAAGTCGAAGGCTTCATGAAGAACGAGTTTCCCGAGTACTGGAAGATTTATGTGGCAGCGAAAAAGCCGTCGACGTACATGGAATCGAGCAGGCTCTTCCCAACTGGAACGAAGCAGCGCGTTATCCAGGAAATGGGCGTGCGGCCCGGCGGTTCCACCTTCGAGTGGCGTGACTTCGAGCCGATCTACAACACAGTCACACTTTCCAAGCTCGCACTTCTCGATGCCAACGGTCTGAACGAGTTATTGCGCCGAGCGCAGGTAAGCAAACCGCTTTTTGCTGTGTCGCCGGCAACGAACATCATGCTCGGCGTCTTCAAGTCGATGACGCAGAGCTACCAGTGGATCGGCGACAGCGTGTACACGGACACCGGCAGCACGATAACGAAGTTCGGTATTTGTGGACCAGAGACGGAGGCATCGTTGCCGCCGCGCGCTATCTGCGGCGTCGAGCACGTGGCAGGCCGCGGGTTTGTACTCTGGGGAAATCAGGAGGCGCGCGAGAAAGTCTTCAAGGTGATCTTCAAGGGGTACGGGCCCGGTCCCGGTACAACGGATCACCTGGTCACGGCGCAAGCGAATGTAGCATTCCCACTCGTTAGGGAAGGACGTCGCGCCCTGCGTGCGGCGACAGATCAAGCGGAGTACATGCGCGACGTCGTCGCCGACATGCAGGGAAAGGTCGCCGGCATCGCGTCAGCTGCTGCGCCTAACGTGGCTCCGGCGGTGCCGGCAGCACAGCCAAAGGGTCGCACGCCAGCGGTCGCGCCGACGACCACGCGGGCACCGGTGAAGGCTCCCGCGGCGAGCATCAGCGATTGGGGCTCGCGATGCTGCAGCAAAGACATCGCCGAGTTGCGCAGCGCGATGAACGCCCTGATTGGATCGAGTCGCCGAGTGCAGAACCCCGCCTTGCTCGCGGCGTTCGGCCGGCGGGCGTCGTTCATGCAGCTCGGCGCGCGCGCCGCACAGCTCAATGCAGCACTCGATGCCTTTGCCACTACGAAAGACTCCGCGTCAGCGACGTCCGCGCTCGCCGTCGTCGCGCGCCACGTCGAAAGCATCGCCGCCGTCGTCGCCGGAACGCAATGAGCACATCGCCCAACGTGGACCTGCAGACACACATCGATTCCGACTCACATTCTCGAGGCCTTTGATATGCGCCGACATTCATTCTCGCTGATTCGCGTTCCCTTCGCGGTTTTGCTGATCCTCGTGAGCAGCACGCTCGCTGCTCAAACGAAGACCGGCAGCACACAGCCGCAGTTCAAGGGAATCCTGGAGCCGGTGAGTTTCACCGAAGACATCGATTTCAAAGACGTCTTCTTCGTCAACGTCGACGTAGGCTGGGTCGCAGGTGAAAAGGGGACCCTGCTCCGCACGATCGACGGCGGAAAAACGTGGGAAGCGCAGTTAGGCGGCGACCCCGAGGCCAAGGCCGACATGGTGAAATCGCTCTACTTCCTCGACGAGCGACGCGGCTGGGCCATACAAGGCGAGGGCGTAAACACGTACAAGACGTTGCACACGCGCGATGGTGAGAGCTGGGAAGAAATCGGTTCGCTGCCGCATGGCGCGAGAAGCATGGTGTTCACGTCTCCGGAGGTTGGCTTCGTCGTTGGAAATCCGAGCATGTCCGTGACCGGCGGCGGTATCATCTTCCGCACGACAGACGGTGGAAAGAATTGGAAGGAGATCTATGCGTGCCAGGCCAAAGTCAGCATGGGCGGCCTCAATCAGAACATCGATTGCACATTCGGGCAAGTTCAGTTTCCGACGCCGCAGGTCGGTTATGCGATGGCGTATCGTGGCTGCACCGCTTGTGGACCACCGCCACTCATCGCGAAGACAACCGATGGCGGCGACACGTGGACGATGATGATCGGGCCGGGTGTGCTGGAGCAGGACGAGGTGTCCGGGATCTACTTCCTCGACGAGTTGAACGGTTTCGCGCGCCTAGCGAGTAAGAAGTTGCACGTCACATCTGACGGTGGCCAAACGTGGAAAGGCGTTGTCGCGTCGCCGGGCGCGGACATCCGCTTCGCCGACCCGTCGGTTGGCTGGGGGATCGAGCTTGGTTGGTCGGACTTCAGGTTGGCCTACACGACGGACGGTGGGAAGCGCTGGACCAGCCGCGAAACGAAACTCCCGGCCGTCACGCGCGCGTTTTCGATGCCGCGACGCGATCGCGCGTTCGTTGTCGGTGACCACGGCATGGTGTTCCGTTATAGTGTGGTGCCGGCGTCACAAGCGCTCGCGCCTAACGACAAGGCGCTGCCGGCGATGCCAGGATTCGATTCACCGCTCGATGAACAGGTCACGCAGCTCGAAAAAGCGATCGAGCAGGTCGCCAGCGAGCTGAGCGCGGCGCCTGATACTATCGCGGGGGCTTCCGCGGGCGGTGACGCTGCGGCCACAGCCGCGGACTCAGCAGCGGCGGCGAGCGAGCCATTCGATGCGCCGCTTCCAGCGGCCTCTCCATACACTAACAACTGCTGCAAGAAATCCTTCAGCCGGCTGGAGCTGATCCTGGGCGCGATGTCCCAGTCACTTCCCGAATTCATCGGCAAATACAAGAACCTGAATTTGCTGCTCGCGGCGATTCGCATGGGCGCGGAGCTGCCCGGCGAGTATCGCGCGGTCAAGGGCGGACTCAAGTCCTTCCGCAGGGCACAGGACAAGGAGACGGCGCAGGCGGCGTTGGCCGGCGTTAGCGCAGCGTTGAGCGCATTCAAGGCGACGACTGCGGTTTCGATGCAACAGCAGCTTCCGCCGCCGCCGAGCGGTGACATGGACGCCGCGGCGGCGGCACCTAACGCGGCGACATCCGTGAGTCCGGTGGCTCCAGCCCCCGTGCAAAACGTAGCGGCGGACGCCGGCTCGGCCGCGAAGAGCGCGGTGAAGGACTCGACAAAAGGTAGCGGCAAGGATGGTCTCAAGGATGCCGCCGAGAAAGCCAAGAAGGGCCTCGGGTCCCTGCTGCGGAAGAAAAAGCCGTGACCTATCAAGTGGCATTGCTGCTCGGTGTCGTCATGACGGCGCCAGCAGCGGCGCAGCAGCTCGCGCTCCCACACTCCAAGCGTCCCTTAGTCCTGAGTGGACACACGAAAGCTGTGCACACCGTGGCGTTCTCCCCGGACGGCAAGCTGCTTGCGACCGCAAGCTCGGACCGCAACGTGAAGATCTGGAACCCTAGTACAGCAGCGCTCATTCGCACGTTGCCCGATGCGGGAGGGTCGGGAATCGCGTTCTCGCCTGATGGATCGCGTCTAGTGACTGGGAGTGCATCGGGCGCGCTCGCACAGTGGAGCACGCAACAGTGGGCGCCGCTCTCACACGTGGCAGTCCACCCTAACGGGTCGCTCTCCGTCGCTTACGCGCGCCCAGCGCGGCGCATGCCAATGGGAGGCGGCTTGAAGAAGCCGGCGCCCGACCTCGTGCTCGCGGCGACGCTGACACCGGGAAAAGCGCGGCTGTTCGACGCCACAAACGCAACGTCGGCCACGTTTCTGCACGAGCTGGACTGCTGCAGCGCGAGCAATGACCCTAACGAGAACTACACGATCAGCATCCTGCGTGTGCGCTTTTCGCCTAACGGGTTGAAGGTCGGGACCGCGCTCGACCACGGAGTGATTCTGTGGGACGTCGCATCGGGGGCCCCAGAGCCAGTTCTGTCATTCTCACACCCGAGAGACTTCGCCTTCTCACCCGACGGTTCGCTCGTGGTCATCGTGGGCCCGGCCGGGAGTTTCGATTCCGGAGTGCTCGTCAAGAACCTCGCGACAAGCGCCTACTATGCGGCCGCCGTCCCCTCGTATGGAGGCTACGACGCAGTCGCGTTCTCGCCGGACGGAACGCTACTGGCTCTGGCGACTGGAAACGGCGGCCCATGTGGTGCTCCGTGCACGCCGAGGATCGTGCTCATGCGCATACCTGGCAATCAGGTGCAGCGTGAGTTGCTTGGGCACTCGAAGGCGATAATGACGCTGGCTTTCTCTCCCGACGGATCGCTGCTCGCCAGCGGAAGCAGCGACAACACAGCCCGCTTATGGGCTATTCGTTAGGTACCGTCTATGCCAACGACCGATAAAGCGATGATGGCGTTAGGTCGGCTGCTGCCGAGGAAAAGGCCATGAACGCGCGCCTAACGCACATCGCTGCACGGAGCATAGAGCTCGCGCTATCGGCGCTGCTGCTCACCGGTTCGGCACCGACCGAGACATCGGGCCAGCGCCTGAGCTCGCGCTTCTACATCATCCCGGCAGGGCCCGCAGCACTCGGCCAGCCGGTGACGCTCGGGGTGCGGCCGCCGGCCGCTGGAACCACGTATCGCTACGTCGCGGCTATGAAAGTCACCGGTGCCTGGCGAGATGCTGTCACCGTAGGCTGCACGGCCCCTCAAACCATCGGGACTGGCGACCGCGTGAGCTGGACACCCGCCAGCGGGTCATATCGCGTGACCGTGTACAGCAGCCTAACGGGATTGAAAGGTCGCGATTCTACGTCGGTGTCGTATACAGTCGACCCTCCGTCCGGCGGTTGGCTGAATATCGTAATCAGTCAGCTACCGAATCCCTCGCCGCCTGGCAATCTGACGTTCCAGCTGACGACAAACGACCGCGGCCCGGGCCATGGCTATCAGTGGCGCGCGCGCCTCAAAAACGTGACCACGTCGCATGTGACTGACTGGAGTGCTGGTTCCGCAGGGCCGAGCATATCGGCTCCGCTGATCATGACGCCTGGTACATACGACGTGATAGCGCGCGTCGGCGCACACAAGGGCAATCCGTGCCAGATCATCGAAGTGAGCAACGACACGCTCAGTGGTCAGGTGGTGCGATGAGAGAACGATTCGCAAGTACACTCCGGCGCCAGCTCGTATGAGCAAGCTTTTCATTTGCGCCATTCTGTCGCTCGGCTTTTGTCTGAATGCCGAACTTCTGCCCGCACAGCGATGGGGAACGCCTAACGTCTACAGTGTGCCTGCGTCACCGACGACGTTGGGCCAACAGGTGCGACTCATTGTCAGGCCGGCCGACTCGACGATCATGTACCGCTACGTCGCAGCGATGTCGGTCACTGGCTCAGGGCTGGCCGTGAGCGGCAGCGCCTGCGCCACGCCGCAATCGATTGGAACGGGCCCGGTCATACTGTGGACTCCGGCCAGCGGGGCCTATCGCATCACAGTGTACGCGAAACGCAAACTCGCGCCGCCAGACTCCGCGACAGTCACGCATCAGGTGGAAGCGCCTAACGGCGGATTCTTGAACGTGTCTGTTCAGCAGAATCCTACGCCTCAGCCGCCGGGCAAACTGATGCTGTCGCTGCGAACGAACGACCGAGGATCCGGCATCAACTACCAGTGGGTCGTGCGCTTTGTCACGACACCCGGCACGCCGGTACATCCACCCGTCTCCTGGTCCGGGGAAACGCCGTATCAAGCCACGACCGTTCCCATGGTCGTCGCGCCGGGAACGTACAACATCACGGCGCGAGTCGGGATCTACACCGGCGATCACTGCCGTATCAGCGAAACCAGCGTGGGCGCGCTCACCACCCAAGTGATTCACTGACATGTGCACATCTCTGCCTCTCCGATGCCTAACGATCACGCTGACGCTCGCTTGTGCAACCAGCTCGGCGCTCGCGCAGCTGGGCGCGACGTCGCGCCGCAATCTCGTGGCGAATCCGCCGCGCGCCACCTTGGGCACACGGATCACCCTGTTCGTGCGCGGCGCCCCACAAGGCGCGACATATCGCTTCGTCGCCTCGAAGACGCACACGGGGCTCGCCGCCAGCGGAGCGAAGGTTCAGAGCTGCGCGTCGACTACAACCATTGGAACGGGAAGCAGCGTGACCTGGCAGCCGGTGAGCGGCACGTACCGCCTAACGGCGTATGGTCCTGTCGGACACCAGACCGATACGTTGACCCTCGCGTACGTGCTGCCACCCCGCGTGGTCATGTTGGCGTCTGCTCAGTCGCCGGGCCCCGGCGATTCCGTGCGGCTCATGTTGCGAACTGACGATCTCGGTCCTGGGCACGTGTATGACTGGTCAATGCGATATCGATCCCCGCCACCATCAGTAAACGGCATTGGCCAGCCGACGGGCCCGCCTCCGACATGGAGCGCGCCGTGGCTAACGCAGACCAATGGGCCGATGGCCAGCTATCCGAAGCTCCTAGATCGGCCACCGCAATCGATCGAGGCGACTGTCGGCATTCATCGCGGAAATCCGTGTGAGATCATCGCCGCGGGCGCGATGGGGCCTAACCAGTGATCACATTCGCAGATCGACGTCGACATGTCTTTCGTTCGTGTATTGCAGCAATGAACGCGGTGCTGCTTCTGAGTTGCGTGGGAATAGTGTGCGTCGCAGAGAACGCCATCGCGCAAGTCCGACGGCCGCCACGCACTCGTACCGGCGTTTTGACGCCCACATCCCCAGCGCCGTCAGCGACGCTCACAGTGCTCACCATCAGCCACGATAGCATCGGCGGCGGGCCAGGCCCCGGTCAGCCTAACGGGAAAGTCACGCTGTCCGCTGTCGCGCCAACGGGCGGACTGCCCGTCACGCTTTCGGCAGACAATGCCGCAGCCAATGTACCGCAGAGCGTCACCGTCCCTGCCGGCGCAACCGAAGCGACCTTTCAAGTCATCACGACGTCCGTCTCTGCTCCGACGTCGGTGCGTGTCACTGCGCGAGCCGGCACGATAGCCCTCACGGATAGCCTCAAAGTACTGCCAGGCGTGGTGTCCGTGGTTGGCGCGGGCTGGGTTTCCGGGAGTAACGAAACACAACGGCTGTTTCGTATCACCATGAGTGGCCCGGCCCCGCCAGGTGGACTCACTGTGTACGGCGTCGTAACCGACGCGACACAAGGTATGTGCCATCCAGCGCCTGCTTTTATTCCCGCCACCGTGCCGGCTGGCGCGACGGAGGGAATGCTCACGTTCACAGCCGATAAACAGGTGCTTCGCGAGTATCACTGGGAGGTCATCTATGGCTTGCGCCGCTTGCCGCAGCCCATGTTCCTGGTAATGCCTGCTCGCGTCGGAGCCATCAACATCCCGACGACGATGGCGGGCGGCTCGACGGGCTATGGGACAGTTCAAACTCTTGGCGGTTCCACGACGACCCCCGCCTGCCAGGCGCAATTCCCCACGTGGTACAACCACGAGTACACCGTCTATTTCAGCAGCAGCAATCCGGCGCTCTTGCAGGTCCCGTCGTCGGGTCTCGTCTCGCCTGGGCAGAGCCAGCTCTCATTTGCTATCACGGCCAGTCCGGTGACGACGCAACAGAGCGCAACCATCACCGCCTCGCGGCGCGCCAATACCGGTCAGCTTTTCGTATGGAAACAGGTGACGGTCATAGTCACGCCATAGCGCCTAACGCGCGCACTCGGATGGCAAGCCTGATGCTTTAGGGAGTGTACAGGTCTCGACGCGTCAGCGGCAGTCCGCTCTCGCCTGACCTCAACGGTTTCGCCAATAGCAGCTGCTCGACGTTGATTCGCCCCGTCGCGAACTGTTGCGCCGATCCCGCCATATACAGCCGCCACACGCGATACGTCACGTCACCGACGAGCCGCAGGGCCTCGTCGCGGTTCGACTCGAGGCGCCGCACCCAGTGTCGCAGTGTGAGCGCGTAGTGCTCGCGCAAGCTCTCGGCATCACGACTTTCGAAACCGGCACGCTCCGCGCTCAGCACATGCTCGCCTAACGGCAACAGTTCGCTGTCAGGAAAGACATATCGCTCGATGAAGCCGCGACCGCGCCACGTCCAGTCCCTGAGCCGCCGCGTCAGAGACTTGGGACGCGCACCGTCTACCGTGACAACCCCATGACTCAGGAACAAACCGCCAGGACGCAGCACGCGATACGCCTGCTGGTAGTAGTCCGGTAAGCGGCGATGCCCCACATGCTCGACCATGCCGATGCTCACGATCTTGTCGAACACATCGTTCTTGCCGAGTTGCCGGTAGTCACGGACCTCCACTCGACAGCGATCGTTCAATCCCTGCGCCGCGATCCGCTTGCGTGCCAGCTCCGCCTGATTTTCGCTCAGCGTGATACCTAACGCGTGAACGCCGTGGTTCTGTGCCGCGTGTATGATCATGCCGCCCCAGCCACAGCCAATGTCAAGCAGTAGCTCACCAGGCGCGAGACGCAGCTTGCGACATGTGTGCTCCAGCTTCGCTTCCTGTGCGTCGTCCAGACTCTCGTGCCCCGTCTTGAAGTAGGCGCAGGAGTACACCATTCGCTTGTCGAGGAACAACCCGAAAAACTCATTCCCCACGTCGTAGTGGAAGCGCACTGCCTTGCGATCGCGCCGTGGCGAGTGACGCCGGCCCAGCACGCCGATTCCCCAACGCCGTCGCGTGGGCGTGGCCAGCTCCTTGTGGCCGGCTGGCAGCGCCAGCAAGTGCGGCAAGATGCGCCTAACGAAACGACCTGGTTTGACGCGCGCCCCAAGCACGTCGCCCAGGGCCGCCGCCTCCTCCAGGTCTCCCTCGGCATCTACATCGCCATGGATATAGGCCTCGGCGAGATGCAATTCGGATGGCGGGAGCAGCATCCGTCGCAGCGACCCCGGATGCTTGAGAACGAGCGTCAGTGGCGCGTCCGCCGGCCCTTCCAGCTCGCCGTCCCAGTAACGAACCGCGACGTCTCGCTGGGCCGCTTCCCCGAGCAGCATGCGCAATACGACGCGCGCGTGAGTCTTCCAACGGCGCGAGTCCGTGCCAATCGCATCTTGACTGCCTGTGAGGCGCGGCTCGACCGAGATCTCACGCGGCGCTTCTATATCGCGGAGCGAGTCGTACGAGGTGCGACTTCGCGTGCGACGAGCGTCAGTCCCGGCGGCAGGTGGTCGGTCGTGATCGAGGTCTGTCATGGCAGCGCCCAAAGCGGGTGCCTATTCCTATGCTCGCTAGATCAGCTCGGCGACGCAAGCGGCTACGTCGTTCGCTCTCCCTCGACTAGCGAGCGCGACAGATCGCGGTCGACAATCGTGAGACGATCGGCAGCGGAAAAAGTCGTGGCACACCAGCGACTCGCAACGACAGTTGCGTCACTGCTTCCGGATGCCGCATCCGCTTCGGCCTGCTCCAGCAGCAACGTTCCAGTGTAGGCGCGCCCGATCGTCATAGCGAGATCGCGAGCGCTCGCTGCCGCGTTGTCGGCATCTTTCGCGATATCATTTGCATGTCCCTCCAGCCGCTGCACCTGTTCCTGCAACAGCCGCGCGCCGTCAATGAGCGACTTACTCGTTAGGCGCGACCGGCTGCGCTCCACATGCCGTCGCAGCGCCGCCAGCGCGTCCGTTCTGCCGAGTGCTCGCAGGACGTCGAGACTCAACACATTCGTCGTCCCTTCCCAGATCGGAAGCACTTGCGCGTCGCGCAGGAGACGAGGAAGCCCCGTCGTTTCGATGTATCCGGCACCGCCGAATGATTCGAGTGCCTCGCTCGCTACAGCGACGGCTTGCTTGCCTGTCATGAGTTTCGCGATCGGCACGAGGAGTCGCAGCAGAGCGCGCTCGTCGTCTGTCGCCGCTCCATTCTCCTCACGCCCGAGCAACTGCGCGATGTTGAAGCCGAGTTGCGTCGCTCCGCGCGTTTCGACCTCCATCGCCGCGAGCGTTTCGGCGTGCAGCGGCAGATCGATCAGACGGCGGCCGAATGCCTGTCGCCGCCGAGCGTAGTCGACGGACAAAGCAACGGCCCGTCGCATCAGCGAGGACGCACAGAACGTGTTCCACACGCGAGTGATCGTGAGCACGGGCGCCATCTTCTTGACGCCGTGCCCCTCACCGTCCACGAGTATCGCCGGCGTTCCGTCCAGCGTGAGCTCGGCCGTCGGGAGCGCGCGGGTGCCTAACTTGTCCTTGAGGCGATTCACCCGGATCCGTTGCAGCGTGCCCGACGAGTCCCGCGTCTCCAGCGCAAACAAGCTCAGATCCTTCGCTCCCTCGATGCGCGCCAGCGTGAGCGCCATCTGCGCTGTGGTCGCCGACGTGAACCACTTGTCTCCGTAGAGCCGCCATTCGCCATCGATGCAGCGCGCAACGGTCGTGGTTCCTGAGACGTCCGATCCGCCAGTCCGCTCCGTCATCCACTGGCCGGAGGTCCAGAAGGCGTACTGATCGCGTGACGTCAGGTGCCGCTGCATGACCTGCAGCCGCTCGTCGGATCCACCGTGCAGCTCCAGGCAGCGCGCCGCGCCGTCAGCCATGGCAAACGGGCACGTGACTGTCGCGGACGACGGATGAAAGAGATACACGCGGGCGAATTGATCCACGCGTGAGAGCGCGTCCAGGTTGCGTTCGTACGCCAGCGCCACGAGACCTTCCGCCGCGGCGATGCGTTCCAGCTTCTGCCACGCGTCGCTGATCTCCAATCGATCGACGCGATGTCCCCATGCATCGAAGGGGATATGTCGAGGGGGCGACGCTTCGGCGGCGTCGCCTAACGCGAGAATGTCGCCGGCTGCGCGGGAACCGAGCAACGAAAGTTCGGCATCGATCGTGTGCCACACGTCTTTCGGCAGCAGACGACCGAGCAACGCGCGAAGCGGAGCGTCACCCGTGTAGGTGTTCTCCAGCTTCGGCGGATCCTGATGGAAGTCGGCCATGCGCGATGCGTTACCGAAAATGATCACTGAGGTGACGATTATCGTCCAGCAGCAAACTCAGTGCGGTCACAAGTTGTGATCTACATCGCCGTACAGGCGCCGCGACCGCAAGCGCAATTTGGCGGCGACTATCAACACCTTCGGGCGACACTGGCGGAATTGCACCGGCCTGGCGCAGGCGCAGGCTTCCCCGGGCGCACCGAAGCGTCACATGACTCATTTCCAGTGACGCGTGATGCGCTGATCGCAAATGCGACTCCGCTCGCATTTGACGTGCGACATGCGATACCAAGCGAATTGTGACCCGCCGCTGCAATTGTGAAATGGACGATCGTGCCGCGTCGCGCAATAGGGCCACGTTCTTGCCGCGTTTGTATTTGCCCCTCGTTAGGCCCCGGCGAAATCTACCGTATGCGTTTGTCAGGAGGCAGTATGATTCTGCGTTATGTGAAATACTCATTGCTGGCGCTGTTTGTCGCTGCCTGCAGCAACGAACAGGGCTTCCTCGAGCCCAGGAGCGACACGCAGGTCGTTGCACAGGGGGCACCTCCAAACCTTGGTCGCGTCGTTACGACCCTGACGGTCAACGGCCGCTCCGCACCAGGCAACGTGAGCGCCACTGCTGGCGCCATGCTCGCCATTGGGGTCGGCGGACTCACAACCTTCGACCAGGGAGATCCGACGTGGCTTTCCACGTCGGTCACTTTTGCGTCAACAGTTGATGGCAGCCTAACTACGCGCTGCGACGACACCAATGTCTGGAGCGAAACGCTTATGCCCGGATTCGGTGTCACCGCATCCTTTTCGGTGCAATCACCGAGCGCGCCGGGGAGTTACGTCATAACGGTAATGGCTCACCAGCAGGACGCGTGCACGGCGGTCAATCCCAGCGATCCATTTCCTGTCGCCCCTGCGCAGCTGACACTGAATGCGACAGCCTCGAATAGCGCTCCCGTACTCGCCGCAATTGGGAACCAGACAGTTGCCGAAGTGGCGACTCTGTCCTTCAATGCCAGCGCCACAGACAGCGACGTCCCGGCGCAAACGCTGCAGTTCAGCCTCGCCAACGCTAGCGCTGGCGCATTCCCAGCGGGCGCGACGATCTCCCCCGGCGGTGCGTTCTCCTGGACACCTACAGAGGCGCAGGCGCCAGGAACGTATAGAGTCAAGGTCGTCGTCTCGGACGGCTCGCTCAGCGATGACGAAGAGATTGCGATCACAGTGAACGAGGTCAATGCAGCACCAGTTTTGGTCTTGCCGGCGGACATCGTCACACAGTGGGGCGTGACACTGCCTAACGTTTTCGTTGGTGCGAACGACCCGGATCTGCCCGGAAACGCAGTCACGTATGCGAAAGTTGCTGGCCCGACGTGGGTGACGGTTTCTTCCTCAGGGAGCATCAGCTTTGGCGCGCTGGCCGCGAGTGATATTGGTGTGCACACAGTTCGCGTTCGTGTGACGGACGACGGTTCCCCTGCATTGTCCGACGAAGCGGAATTCACGATCACCGTAGAGGCTCGCCCGACAGCGCTCATCTATCAGGGCAGCACGTCAGGCCAATACTCGGATAAGGCTCTTTTCAAGGCAACGCTCACGGATAACGGCGACGGCCCGATGAACGGATCGTTGATCGCCAACGCGTCCATCAACTTCAGCATCGGTGGTGTGTTGGCCGGTGCTGCGGCAACAAACGCCTCAGGAGTGACGAGTGGGACCTTCCCAGTCGCAAGCGCCGCAGGTTTTCAAAATCTCCTTGCAAGCTTCTCGGGCGCCCTCGGGTATGCGAGCAGCAGCGCGACAGCCACCTTTGCCGTGAACCGTGAGGAAGGGCGGCTTACCGCGACTGTGCCAACCTCCGTCCAGGTTGGCAGCGACATTGTCATCACTGTCAACCTTAAAGAGCTGCTCGTGAACGGCGCTGAGCCCACGCCCAACGCGGGAGCATTGCCTGGTGATGTCGGTAAGTTGCTCGCCGTTGCCGCGACACTCTCGAACGTGAATTCGGGCAAGATTCAGGCGACGTGTGGTGCGGGCAGCGGTGGATCAGCGAGCTACGCGTCCAGCCAGGCGTTCACGTGCACATTTGCCGGCGCAGCGATCACCACCGCGGGCGAGTATCAGTTGCTCGTTAGCCTCCCCGCATCCGAGGCGTATTATCAGGCGCGCCTGTTCGACGCTCGCGTCTCCGTCGTCGTTGCGAGCGGGGGCAGTGCTACAGGCGCTGGATCATTCATGCTCCACGGCGACCGCGTGATCTTCGCGTTCAAATCGCGCACAAATACTCCGCACGGTCCGCGCGCCTACCTGTTGGTGGTACGTCATCTCGCCAAGGGCGGGATCTGCACCATGAAAGGCGATCAGTTGACAGCCAGTATTGTCGGCAGGAGCAGCGTCATTCTCAGCGGCAAGGGTGAATACGTTTGCCACAGCTCGTTAGGTAGAGTGACGGCAGCCTTCAAGAACGTCAACATCATGCTCTCCGCCGTAGACAACAGCGGCGGTGCGGACCGTATCTGGATATCGAACGGCGCCCCGGCGAAGCCGAACATGCTCGACATGCCGCTGCCTTCGAGCGCCAACGCCGTGGCGCTCACAATTGGCAATGTGACCGTGCGGACGCAGTAGCACGTACCGGGCGAGCGAGCAGTGATGCATACTTCAAGGCGCGGGAGCAATCCCGCGCCTTGAGTGCCTAACGTCACCACGTGAGCAATGTTCAAGCTTCCTGCAGTAGCAACGGCCGCTCTCCTTCTAGCCCAGCCGTTACGCGGACAGATCTCGAGCGCGAATGCGCAGCGCTGGTATCGCGGTAACACGCACGCGCACACTGCAAACTCGGACGGAGACTCGAAACCCGAGCTTGTATCCGGCTGGTACCGCGCGCACGGCTACGACTTCACCTTCATTACCGACCACGAATTCATCACTGACGTCGCGCCGCTCAACGCGGCCCTCGGCAACGACGGCAAATTCCTCGTCATCTCAGCGCAGGAAGTTACACAGCGCGTCGCCGACGCAACGCACCCCGATGGTTGGCGGCAGGCTCACGTCAACGCGTTAGGTGTCGACCATGTCATTCGACCGTTCGGTGAGCGCAACATCGCACGTGACATGACGATTGCGGCGACGTACGCACGGCACATTGCCGCCATCCGCGCGGCCGGTGGCGTTCCACAGGTCAATCACCCAAACTTCCGCTGGTCCGTGCGCCTCACGGACATGCTTCAGATCCCTGACTCGACACTTCTCGAGATCTGGAACGCGCACGTGTTCGTGAACAACCTTGGCGGCACGGACAGTGCGGGGCGATGGATGCCGTCGCACGAAGCGCTTTGGGACTCTCTGCTCTCGCGCGGCAAGCTGTTGTTCGGCGTGGCAGACGACGACAGTCACAGCTTCCGTCCCGAGGAAGCCGACAATGCGGAGGCGACACGCCCAGGCCGCGCGTGGGTGATGGTGCGAGCCGGAAGCCTAACGCGGGAGGCGATACTCGCGGCGCTCGCTCGTGGCGACTTCTACAGCTCCACCGGCGTGACCTTGCGCGCGTACTCGGCGGACGCCCGAGAGATCCGCCTCGAAGTCGAGCCGTCCAACGACCGCCGCTTTCTGATCGAGTTCGTCGGCCTCGGCGGACGCGTGCTATCGACGGCAACCGGCACGACGGCACACTACGCGATCAGCGGCAGCGAAGGCTACGTGCGTGTGCGCATCAGCGACTCGAGCGGCCGCCGCGCGTGGACACAACCGGTGCGTGTCGGAGCGCGACGCGCCTAACGCTTCGGCTGCTTGATGAAGATCTTGTTCATGATCGGTCAACTTCCGGTCGCGACGGCGATCACGGCACGAGCGTGTATCCCTTGTATTTCAGGTGCGTCGAGCACGAACTCCCGACGCACACCGTCCAGTCCTTGTCTGTGTACATCACGTACCAGGGATTGTAGGTCGACGCCGCCCAGCTGACCTTGCCGGGCTCTGCTGCCGCCAAGTGCAATTGCGCGCGCGGCTCGATGGCGGAGGTCGGTTTTGATTGAGCGATGACAACCTCGGCGCCCGGCGCCTGAGCGACCTGCGCGATCAGATTCCGCGCTTCACGCCCCTTTCCAGCGGCCAGCGCGTCGCGAACCTGTTTCACAAACGCTGCGTCACTTGTGAGCCTGGATTTCAGGCGCGCGGATACGCTCCTGACCAGCGTCATCTCGTCAGGCGTCCCAACCACTTCCAGCTCTTGAAACGTGAGTGGTTTCGGCTGCGCGAGGACTTGCGAGCTCGCGTTGGCGATCGGCGCCACCAACGCCGCGATAAGGCCCAGCAGGCGTGCGTCCATGTCGTAATCCAATGTTCGGGTCAGTGGAATGAACGTCGCTGCGGCTCTCGCATTCTCACATGTGGCGCGTGAATCCTGGGCCGTTCTCGTACCGAACGCGTGATGAGCAGCGCGGTGTAACGCCGGCCTCGTGAGAATGTTTGGCGATACGCCGCGTCTACTATGGTCAGCGCCGGTGCTCGCGGTATGAGACCGTACTCTCGTTTGTTGATCAGCGATAGCGACAGCCACTAGATGCCGTTAGGCATCAACTCGAATTGGAGAACCTCGTATGCCTCACCTCATGCCCGCCGACCGGATTACGCGCCGTGTGCGTCCCTGGCGGACGGCGCTCATGTGCGGGGCTCTGTCAGGCGTCGTGGCGCTGCCTGCCTTTCTCGCTGTGCAAACCGTGACTGTATCGCCTGCAGTGCTCACCGGCGCGGCTGGCGCCACGGCGACAGTCACGCTCGATGGTTTGGCGCCCGTTCTCGGTACAAGCGTCTTCGTCTCGAGCAGCCAGCCGAGCGTCGCGACAGTCCCGCCGAAGTTTCCAATCCCGGCGGGGAGGCGCAGTGGCACGGTCGCCGTGACGACGAGCAGCGGCAATGGCGGCTGCTCGACGATCTCCGCTCGCGTCGCAGGCGGCAATGAAACGCCGATGGCGCTCATTAGCGTGCGTCCCACGAATACGAATGCATCGGGGCCAATGAGGCTAACGCTGGCAGATAGTGTGGTCGGCGGCGGGTCACTGCAGGGTTTTGTGATCCTGCGCCCAAGTGGCGCAGTCCCAGGCACCGTTCAGCTTACAAGCAGCAACCCTGCCGTCAACGTGCCATCCACTGTTTCTGCGACAAACGTTACCGAAGTCGGTATCGTGACCCCGTTCAACGTGACCACGTCGGCCGTCCAGTATCCCGGGAGCTGCGCGGTCATCACGGCCACCAAGGGAACCTTACAGACGCGCATTCTGTTGCGCGTCATGCCAATCGGTCACCCTTGAGTCGCGCTTACGGCGCGGGTCGCGACTGCTTCGCGCGTTAGGCTACTTCTCGAAATCGAGATCCGGTTGCTCGCTTTGGACAGGCGCCTCGCCGGCTGGAACGTCGCCGTTCTCGCCCGCCGACTTGTCGTCGTCGGGAATCACCCGCGCAACGGCCGTCACCGCGTCGCCGATGTCGAGGTTCACGAGCTTTACGCCCTGTGTGTTGCGCCCGGCCACGCGCACCTGTGAAACGGGGGAGCGGATGATCATCCCGCCGCGCGTGATGATCATGACCTCGTCTTCCGGCAACACCTCGAGCAGCGCCACGACATCGCCGGTTCTGTCAGTGCGATTCACCGTGAGGATCCCCTTTCCGCCGCGCTTCTGCACGCGATACTCGTCGATGTGCGAGCACTTCCCGAGGCCCTTCTCGGTCACGACCATGAGCGTCGCTTCGCGCTTGACCACCACCATACCGACCACGCGATCGCCATCGCGCAGCTCGATCCCTTTCACGCCGGTGGTGTCACGTCCCATCTCGCGCACGTCGCTCTCGTGGAACCTAACGCTGAGCCCGTGCTTGGACGCGATCACAACATCGTTATTGCCATGCGTGATCTGCACGTCGATCAGCTCGTCCCCTTCTTCGATCTTGATCGCCTTGATGCCCGTGGTGCGCGGATTCGAGTACTCCGAAAGGCGCGTCTTCTTGACGGTCCCGTGCCGCGTGCAGAAGAGGAGGAACTCGTCGTCCTTGAACTCGCGCACGAAGACCATGGACTGGATCTTCGTATCCGGAGAGACGTTGATGAGGTTGACGATCGGCTTTCCTTTCGTCGCGCGCCCGCCCTGCGGGATCTCGTACACCTTGAGCCAGTAGCAGCGGCCATCGTCCGTGAACACGAGGATGTAGTCGTGCGTCGAGCCGACGTACATTCGCTCGACGAAATCCTCGTCACGAAGCTCCTGACCCGTTAGGCCCTTTCCGCCGCGCCGCTGCATGCGGTACGTCGAGATCGACGTGCGCTTGATGTACCCCGAGTGTGAGACCGTCACCACCATGTCTTCTTCGGCGATGAGGTCTTCCACGGTGAACTCGTCCTGATCGCTCGTGATCTCGGTGCGACGTGCGTCGCCGAACTTCTCCGCGATCTTGTTCAACTCGCCTTTGATCAACGACATACGCTTCGGCTTGGAGGCCAACAACTCCTTGAGCTTACCGATCGCGACGCGAACCTCCTTCAGCTCCTCCTCGAGCTTCTCGCGCTCGAGACCCGTTAGGCGGGCCAGACGCATGTTCAGAATGGCCTCTGCCTGCTTCTCCGACAGCTTGAAGCGCGCCTGCAGCTGCGTACTCGCGGTTTCGGTATCCTTGGCCGCACGGATGAGCTTGACCACCGCGTCGATGTTGTCGACGGCGATCTTGAGGCCTTCGAGGAGGTGCTCGCGCTCCTGCGCCTTATCCAGCTCGAACTGCGCTCGGCGCGTGACGACTTCGTGCCTGTGATCGACGTAGTGCTGCAGCGTCTCCTTGAGCCCCATGATCTTGGGGACCAGCTGCCGAGTGTTCGCGTCAGGCACGAGCGAGAGCATGATGACGCCGAACGTCGACTGCATCGCCGTGTGCTTGTACAGACCATTCAGGACAACGCGCGGAATCGCGTCGCGCTTGAGCTCGATCACCACGCGCATGCCGTCGCGATCCGATTCGTCGCGTAGGTCACTGATCCCTTCGAGCTTCTTGTCTTTCACCAACTCGGCGATGTGCTTGACCAACTCGGCCTTGTTGACCTGATATGGCAGCTCGGTGACGACGATCGATGCTCTTCCCGACGTTTCCTTTTCCTCGATTACTGCGCGCGCGCGCATAACGATTCGCCCGCGCCCGGTCTCCTGATAATCCTTGATTCCCTCGCGCCCGTAGATGAAGCCGGCCGTGGGGAAATCCGGCCCGCGCACGAGCTTGCGCAACTCGGCAACCTCGATCTTTGGATTGTCGATCAGCGCGACGGTCGCCGCGATGATCTCCTTGAGGTTGTGCGGCGGAATGTTCGTCGCCATACCGACGGCGATGCCTGACGAGCCGTTGACCAGCAGGTTCGGAAAGGCCGCTGGAAGCACGCGCGGCTCTTGCAGCCGGTCATCGAAGTTCGGGGCGAAATCGACCGTATTCTTCTCGATGTCCTCGAGCAGCTCGATGGCGACGCTCGTTAGGCGTGCTTCGGTGTATCGGTACGCCGCCGGCGGGTCGCCGTCCACGGACCCGAAGTTCCCCTGGCCATCGATCAGCTGGTAGCGCAGCGAGAAGTCCTGCGCCATGCGCACGAGCGCGTCGTAAACCGCCGAGTCACCATGTGGGTGGTATTGACCGAGCACGTCGCCGACGACGGTTGCGCACTTCTTGTGCGGCCGTCCGGGCACCAGCCCCAAGTTGTTGAACATCGAGTACAACACGCGGCGGTGTACCGGCTTCAAGCCATCGCGCACGTCAGGCAACGCGCGCGATACGATGACGCTCATCGAGTAGTTGATGAACGACTCTTTCACCTCATCGTCGATGAGGCGGGCGAGAATACGCTCGCGGTTATTCGGGGCGGTCATTGCGGACGCGGCTCATGAGATGGACGTCCGCGGGACTGCTTCCGGCGGACCGCGAAATCTAGCGGAGTGGGGCTTCAAAACTCCAGTCCCCGGACCCGAGTGAAGTCATTGTCCAGAAACAGTTTGCGACCGCTCTCAACAGTCGCTCACTTTGCTGCTCCCACGAAGCCCTGCACCCTGCTACGATTCGCCCCCGATGCCGCCATTTCGTAGCACCTTCAGCTGGGACCCCACACGGCCCCACATCCTGGTCATTGCCTGCTCCGACGGGCGTCTCCAGGAACCAACCGACGAATTTCTCACTCGCTCGTTAGGCATCCGCCAGTACGATCGCCTGTATCTGGCCGGAGGCGGCGGAGCGCTCTGCGCCAGCGGCAAGGATTTTCTGCGCGGCCAGCAAATACGCCGCGAGTGTCGTTTCCTCGTCGACGTGCATGAGGTGGAGGAGATCGTGCTGCTCTTTCACGGACCCGCCGTCGATGGTCCACCGGAAGCGATGTGCGCGGACTACCGTCGCAAGCTTCCTCAGCTCGCCGTGAGCAAACTGCGCGATCAGCAGCAGCGCGACGCGGCAGAGCTCATGATGCGCCGGGACGAATGGGCCGGAAGGGCGCGCGTGCGCGTCTATCGCTGCGAGACGACAGCGACGGGGGCGCTCGAGTTCGTCCCCCTAACGAGGGCCGACGGGCAGCAGCTCGGTTAGCGCACCAGCAGGATGCGCTGATTGACCGGATACACCCACTCCACGCCGCGCGACGTGACGATCGCGTCGTCTTCCAGTGGGATGCGCACCTTTTTCCCACCCCACGCATCGGCCGGCGTGTAGGCAAACAGCTCTATTGAAAACAGGTTGCTGGGCCGGATCTCGTATTTGAGACGTCCCGGGTTGAAAAACGCGATCGAGGGTCCGATGCCGTGTCCCCAGTCGCCAACCGAGTGGCTCCCGACGATGAACTCGGTGCTGGCGTCGTTCGCCGGCTGGTTGAACGCGGCAATCTGCTTGAAGCCGGCCCTAACGAGCGCCTGGTTGATGTCCGCCAGCGCCGCCTCGGCGGTTTTCCCCGGTTTGATCGTCCGCTGCACAACGTCGCGCACTTTGAGCGCCTGATCGAATGCGCGCTGGAGCCAGGCTGGAGCCGCCGTTTCGCCCGCCTTCAGGACATAGGCGATGCGCTTCTGATCCGTCCACATGTTGAGGTAGCCGACGCCGAAGTCGATCATCATGAGATCGCCGCGCTGGATGACACGATCGTCCGACGTCGCTTCGATCCCGTTAGGCCCCGTGATATAGATGCTCGGCACCTCGAACGAGGAGCCGAGTCCTCGGCGCAGCTGCTCGTCCTGAATCCACCATGCCACGTCGGCCAGTGTCGTCGTACCCGGCGTGATGACTTCGTTGGACAGGGCACGTTCGGCGATCTGCCGGCCGATCTCTCCCGCCTCGCCGAAGGCTACGATCTCTGACGCCACGCGCCGCGACGAAAAGTCGGAGACGAGCTTCTCGGCGCTTGTGAGACGATCGACGAAGGGAGCGCCTAACGTCTTGACGATATGCTGATACAGCGTGTGCGTGAGACCATCCGCCAGGCCCATCTCTTCGGACATGTTTAACCCGATGCGTTTTGGGTTGCGGGCGCGCACGAATGCGGCGATGTCAGTGTCGTCCTGACTCACATCATACGCGCCGCAGCGCGCGCGATGATGGTCAGTGATGCCTAACGCGGCGCGCTCGATGCGGTCGCCGCCGCGATCGCTGAAGATGTAGTATCCGATGCTCCCCACGTAGCCGCGGCCCAGCAGCTCCCACTGCGGATCGTAATGTCCCTCCTTCATGGCAACGATCCACATGTCGATGCCATTCTCGCGCATCGCTTCCGGGAGGACATAATCGAACTTTTCACGCCGGATCTGGCAGAGACGGTCCCAGCGTATCCGCGCCTCCTGCGCAGACGCGTTGACGGCAATGCTCAGGCCGCACGTGATTGCGATTGCGCGGCAGTAGCCGCCGCGATGCATGAGTGGTGATGTCATTTGTCTGTGCAGTTTGTGTGTCACAGCGAAGTCCACAACGCCGGCGGTTTGCGAAACTCATGGCCGCGCGGTGCACTCGAGCGAGCCGGGTCGAGCCTAACGTGCGGCCAGCGATCGAGCAACGCGCGAATCACGAGACGCGCTTCGAGCCTGGCCAGAGCCGCCCCGAGGCAGTAGTGCCGGCCGAAACCGAACGACAAGTGATCCGCGGAGTTGCTGCGCGTGATGTCGAATGTGTCCGGAGCCTCGAAATGCGCCGGATCGCGATTCGCGCCGCCGATCATGCACTGCACGATATCGTCCGGCCCAATTCGAACGCCACGCACGGTATTTTCGCGCACAGCATAACGAGTGCACGTCTGCACGGCGGGCTCCCAGCGCAACGATTCCTCGATCAGCGCCGCGAGCCGATCTTCATCTGCTCGCACGGCCTCTCGCGCGTCGTCGTGCGTGAGCAGCGCCCACAGCGCATTCAGGATCGCTGCTTCCGTGGTCTCGATTCCGCCAAACAGCACGATGAGCGAGTTGGACAGCAGCTCCTCGTCGCTCAGTCGTGCAGGCGGCGCCAGCGAAGCCAGGTGGCTGATGAGCGATCCCTGCGCCTCCTCCGTGATCGCAGCGATGAGCGGCGCAACGGCCGCGCGAAATGCGGCCGCCGAGTTGCGCCCCTCTTTGCGTGCCGCGGAGCGCGGGTCGTGCGTCGCCAGCGACGCAGCGAAGGCGTCGTACCACTGTCGGATTCGATCATGCATTTCCTCAGGCATGCCGATGATGTCGGCGACGACAGCCAGCGCCAATGGACCAGCGAGCGCCGCGCGCAGGTCGACAGACTCGTTAGGTGGACGTCGCGTGATCGCGTCGAGCAGCGCCCCGATCCGGCCGCGAACGACCGGCGCCGCATCCACGTCCACGGCGCGGCGATTGAACGGCGGCGCGCACGCACTCTTGTAGCGCCGCTGCGCCTCCCCTTCGGCGCTCAGCATCTGCGCTCCAAACGTGTCCCGGATCGGCGAGGACGAATGATCCGTGCTGTAATTCTCCGGATCACGCAGGATCTCGAGCACGTCGTCGCGCCGAGTGACGAGCCACATGAGTCCCCCTTGTGACCGCGCCCGCGCGACAGGCGCCTCCGCACGCAGTCGATGCAGCGTCGGGTAGGGGTTTAGCGCGAGCGTTTCCACATCAATCACATCAATCTCCTCAGACCTCAGACCGATCTGCCCTCAGACCTCAGACCTCTCTATTTTGGGCACGTGACTACCATCGCCGCCAAAACAGACCGAAGCGAGACTCCACCGCCAGGTCCCGAGGCAGCCGTCCCGCATTGGATCGGCGGCCGCGCCGTGAGCTCGTCGACGGGTCGCTCAGGTGAGGTTTTCGATCCGACGACGGGGCGCCTGACGCGGCGCGTCGGCTTCGCCGACCTGAGCGTCGTCGAGCACGCCGTTCAATCTGCCACGCAGGCGTTCGCCGAATGGGGCGACGCATCGCCGCTGCGCCGCGCGCGCGTGATGTTCCGCTTCCGCGAGTTGATCAATGAGCAGCGCGAAGAACTGGCGCGCATCATCGCCAGTGAACACGGCAAGGTGTTCAATGACGCGCTCGGCGAAGTCCAGCGCGGCCTCGAAGTCGTCGACTTCGCCTGCGGCATTCCGCATCTCATGAAGGGTGAGTTTTCCAGTCAGGTCTCCGCGGGAGTGGATGCCTGGTCTCTGCGACAGCCGTTAGGCATCGCCGTCGGCATCACGCCGTTCAATTTCCCGGTGATGGTCCCCCTCTGGATGCTCGCGCCTGCCATCGCCTGCGGCAACGCGTTCATTCTCAAGCCGTCCGAGAAGGACCCCTCGGCGCCCGTTAGGCTTGCCGAGCTGTTGATCGAAGCGGGTGCGCCGCCCGGCGTGCTGAACGTCGTCCATGGTGATCGCGTCGCCGTCGAAGCGCTGCTCGCCCACCCGCGCGTCGACGCGGTGAGCTTCGTCGGATCGACGCCGGTCGCGCACTCGGTCTATATAGGCGCCGCCGCGAGCGGCAAGCGCGTGCAGGCGATGGGCGGCGCCAAGAACCACCTCATCGTGATGCCTGACGCCGACATGGATCAGGCCGTGGACGCGATCATCGGCGCCGCATATGGCTCCGCCGGCGAGCGCTGCATGGCGATTTCGGTCGCCGTTCCGGTCGGAGAGGAAACCGCGAACACCCTGGTGCGGCGTCTCGCACAACGCGTGCGCGGGCTCAAGATCGGGCCCTCGTTAGGCTCGGACGCCGAGATGGGTCCGTTGGTGACGCGCGAGCACCGACAGCGCGTCGTGAGTTACGTGGACATCGGCGTCGCCGAAGGTGCAACGCTGGTTGTGGACGGACGCGGCGTCGCTCCAAACAAAGAGGGCTTTTTCCTCGGTGGCTGCCTCTTCGACAATGTGACGTCAGAGATGCGCATCTATCAGGAAGAGATCTTCGGCCCCGTACTCTGCGTCGTGCGGGCCGCGACCTTCGACGAAGCACTCGGCCTGGCCAGCGATCACGAGTTAGGCAACGGCGTGTCGATCTTCACGCGCGACGGCGACGCGGCGCGGGAGTTCACGCATCGGGTGCAGGTGGGAATGGTCGGGATCAATGTGCCAATTCCAGTGCCGCTGGCGTTCTATTCGTTCGGCGGATGGAAGCGATCGAGCTTTGGCGACCAGTATCAGCACGGAATGGACGGCGTGCGCTTTTACACGAAGCTCAAGCACGTGACGTCGCGCTGGCCGACCGGAATCCGCGCAGGCAGCGAGTTCACGATGCCGCTGCACGGCGACACGTCCTCGAAGTGACCGTGCGCTTGCGAGGAGGTGGGCATTCCCTCCGCAGCTAGCACCCGCAAAGCGCTCGCGACCCCCGCATGCTATCGCATGCGCACGCTCGCTGCGGGTGACGCTGCTGCGGGAACGCCCGCCTCCTCTAAATCACGGCACTTGCAAAGCCGCCAGCCGCTGATCGATCGCGGCCTTATCGAGCCAACGTCCGCGAATCATCACACCGTTGATCGCATGCGCGTTCGCGATGTCGCGCAGCGGATCCGCGTCGAGCAGTAGGAGGTCCGCGCGTTTGCCGGCTTCGATCGTTCCGAACTCGTTCGCGGCGCCGAAGTACTCACCCACGTTGCGCGTGCCGCTCAGCAGTATCTGATACGGCGTTAGGCCCGCCGCGGCCATCTGCTTCATCTCGCGGTGAATCGAGAATC
>DATBKN010000041.1:0-3308 GCA_036555845.1 Gemmatimonadaceae bacterium
TTCATCACGCCCGAGAATGGATCGAAGGATTGCTTCGTCCATCATTCCGCGATTCAAGGTAACGGCTACAAGTCGCTTGCCGAAGGCGAACGGGTTGAGTTCGACGCGGTGCAGGGACAGAAAGGCCCCGCTGCCGAGAACGTAAGCAAGATCTCGTAAGCGGTAGCACCTAACACGTGCACGGGCGGCTGTCGCGGACTCGAGTCGGATAACATCAGTCTCGCGTTCGCGCAGTCACTCGCACGACAACTCAAGAGGGCCGTCATGGTTCTACCGGAAAAGGTGAACTCTCGCTGGATCGCCGCACTCGGCAATGAAGAGTTGCTCGAAGCAGAGGCGCAGTTGCATTCCGTCTTCCAGAAGGAAGAAAAAGCGGAGAAGTTGCGCACCGGCGCCCGCTACACGATGCTGCGTGGTCCCGAGACGCTCGTTAGCGCATGGCATCGCTGGCTCATGGTAAGCAACGCTACGCGGAGCAGGGGCATGGTCGTACTTCGCCACTCGAAACACAACACGTAGCTGCAGGTATAGCGTTAGGCGCCGCGCTGTCGCGCGGCCTAACGCCGGTTCGCGGCGCGTAGCCCGAGCGTCGCCAGGTCCTCCTCGTAACGCAGCCCCAGCCGCTGCGCGAGCGTGCGATCCGCGCTCACCCTTCCAACATAGATCGATTGGTTGACATTCACGCGCCGTGAAAGCGCGTACTCCAGGATCAAGCCCGGCAGAGGCTTGCGACACCAACAAATCGGTGGACCCGCGTCGTGCGAACAGAACACGAGCGCGATCTCCATACCTAACAGCTCCCGCGTGCGCGCGAAGCACGCCTCAACGGCGTCTCGTGTCGCCTCACCACGCGCGATCTGCGGACGCCACGCCTGAGCGAACAGCAACCATCCCTCGCCATGCAGACGCTGTAGTGCTTCCCGTGCACCCTCGGCGAGAGCGATATCCTCGGGGCGCAGGGCAGGGCCCGCACCGCTCGCGTTCGTGACCAGCACGTCGTCGTACTCCATGAACACGGCTCGCGCCGTCGCGGCATCGTGAGGCAGCCGCCCGAACGCACGCGTTTCGATAGATGCAAAGCCCTCATCCTCGTCAGGCAACTCCACCGAGCGCTCATAGCGGAACTGCGCATCGGGACCAAAGTAGCGCGGGTCCTCCTTCCCGCGCTCGCGCAGCTCCTCCGGCATCGGCAAGCGGCCATGAATCGCGATGAGCCGAGTGATCGCGTTGATCTGTGCGTCCGGGACGCTTGTCGTTAGGTGAATACAGCGCACCGGCACGCCGTGTTTCCACGCGCATTCAATCACCTCATTGCGCTGCTTGCGAGCTGGGTAGGTGTTGTCCAGCACCCAGCGCTTGCGTCCGGCCGCCAGACCTTGATCAAGTACTTCAACAAGGCCAGACAGCGTGCCGCCGCGCTGATCGCGATTGAGCCGCTCGTAGCCCAGTTCGACGAATTCGCGCGCGATTCCGCTCTTACCTGCCGCGGGCATCCCCATGACGAGCACCACGTCACCATCAGCGCCTGGCTTCGGCCGTCGCTCTGATCGCGGCACGCGCAGCAGCCGGCCAGAGAACGCGGCGTCCAACGCACGCCGATCCTCATCGCCGAGCCGAACGGCGAGCGCGTCGCGGATCGACGTCGCCGTCTCGACGCGCGTCGCCCCCGGAATTGGAACCGTCCCAAGGTCCATCAGCCAGGCGAGCGCGATCGTCTGCGACGTGACGTCATGACGCGCCGCGACATCTGCCAGCACCGGATCGCGCGCCAATCGCGCAACCTTGTCAGCGCCGCCTAACGGCCGATGGGCGATCAGCCGGATTCCCTCATCGCGGCAATACTCGGCGACGCCGTTGCGCAGATTTTCGTCGTCCAGCACGGAGAGGCTCACCTGCACAGAATCGATGTCGACGACCTCGCGCGCTGCCTTGACCTGTCCAACAGTCACGTTGCACAGACCGACGCGTTTGACCTTTCCCTCGGCCTTGAGTGTAGCGAGCGCTCGCACACTCGTCTCTAGCGGCGTCTTGGGATCGACAACATGCAGCTGGTACAGATCGATGGCGTCGACACCTAACGCGCGGAGACTCGCCTCGCAGGCCGACTTGAGATGCTTGGCCTTGCCTTCGGCGATCCAGGCGCCCCTGGGGCGCTTCATCCCGCCTTTCGTCGCCACCTCGACGGTCGATCGGTCGCCGGACCATGTGGCCAGGGCACGAGCGATTAGTCGCTCGTTGTGACCAATCTCGCTGTCGTCGAGGCAATACGCATCCGACGTATCAAGCAACCGGACACCGGCATCGAGCGCGGCATGGATCACGGCGATCGAGCGCGCATCGTCGCGGTCAGGGACCGTCGAGAGGCGCATGCAACCGAGTCCGATTTCGCGCCGGCCAGTCGACGGCATCGAATTAGGCTACTTGGGCGTCAGCTCCGCCGCTATGCTCGCCCGCAGCCCGGCATACTCCGCGGGCATTCGATCGAGCAGAAACGTCTCGATGCTGAAGGACGGATCTGCGAGCACCTCTCGCGCAGTTCGCACATAGCCGCGGTACACGCGGACCTGGCCGCTTCCATCCGAATACACGAAGCCGCGGTACCCCAGCCCCGGAGGCTCGAGCGGCGCCTGGCGAGACGTCGTTAGGCGCACCTGCAGGTGAAGCAGCTGCTGGCTACTCTGCTCGTCGAGCTCCCAGCGTGGATTCGGCCGGCCGCTGAATACGTCGAGCTCGACGAGCATGCGATTCCCGCCGCTCAGTTGATCACAACCGAGCGACCCGCATAGAAGTACCCACAGAACTCGTTGTAACGCCCTCTGTCGCACGTCTCGGGATCGGTGATCACAGCGTTGCTGTTGTCCGTGTTTCGCGCGGCCGTGCCGCCAGGCTTGTGACCCCAGAAGCCGCCGCGCTGATGCCGGTACCAATGGTAATCAAAACCAGGAGCCTGATTATCCACAACGAGCGCCATGAGCCGGCGCGGCCACTCTCTGATCGGCAGGCAATTGCAGCGCTTGACCAAGCCGTCGGCCATCGCTGCAGTCGTCACCGTGTTGCACTGCATGATGCTCGTCTGCGCGCCGTGCGCCCGCCCTGGCTGCGCGTACGTGTCGGTCCGCCAGTTGCGACCGTAGTTGTAGCAGTTGTTGTAAGGCTGGACGTTCGGCGCGTTCCAGAATCCCGGATTGAACTGACTCACCTCATACTCGCACTTCCTGCACTTGTCATCCGGAATCGTCGTGCGTAGTGGATTGGGCGGCGGCCATCGTTTGGGTCGGCGATAGCGAGGCGGCCGCTTCACGTAATCC
>DATBKN010000042.1:0-8322 GCA_036555845.1 Gemmatimonadaceae bacterium
TGTCCGAGGCTTACGCACGCACGGCGATCGAGGCCGGCGCCGACGGGCTGGCGCACTTGTTCACGGGCGCGACGGTGTCCGACGATTTTGCCGACGTTGTGGCGAGTCACGGCGCATTCGTCATTCCAACACTCGGGGTTGTGTACGCGAGCTGCGGTCAGCCTAACGGCGCGAGCATCGTGGGTGATTCGCTGCTGCGTCCGTTCATTCGACCCATGTGGCGCCCAATGATGTCGCGCGTGATCAATTGGCCTAACGGTCCCAAGTCCTGTGAGGGCACACGAGCCACAGTCCAGCAGCTCGCCGGCAAGAATGTGCCGATTCTGGCGGGCACGGACGCTCCATCGCCCGGCCAGACGTACGGCGCGTCACTGCACGGCGAACTGAAGCTGCTCGTCGGAGCAGGACTGAGCCCGTCTCAAGCACTCATCGCAGCGACCTCGGCGCCCGCGCGCGCGTTTGGCCTCACAGATAGAGGCCGCATCAATCCGGGTCGCCGCGCCGATCTGTTGCTTGTAGAGGGCGATCCGACGACAGACATAACCGCGACGCGTCGTATCGTGGCCATCTGGAAGCGTGGCGTGCGAGTAGCTCGCGCAGCGTACGACCACTGATTGCCGCTATGACGCTTCAGAGGCGCGTTCCGGAATCATCAGAATGGAGATTCCGGAGGCATCCAGACGCAGCCAGCCTGGGGTGCGAACGATGCGCAGCATCGCCGAGTCGCAAGCTGGGCATCGCAGGATCACACCCATGGTCTGACCATATTCGAGCAGCCCGGCGATGGGACCTAACGAGCCGCACGCGGCGCACGTCGCGATGGCGGCAGTAACGTCGCGCACGAAAACTTCTCGCAGCAACCCGCCAGCGGCATTCCCGTCCAATCGCATCTCCTCAATCTGCATAACGCCTCCTGATTGGCGTGCTATGACCCAGTCGGTCCGAAGCGTTCAGTACGAACACGAGCCGGGTCGTGCCCAAGGTCCACCAGCATCGCCGACACCGACTCAACCAGTGGTGTCGGACCGCAGACAAACGCGAGCGGCTTCTCGGACGCTGGCCAGCTCACTGCCTCGAGGAGCGCGCGATCGATCCGACGGCTGTATCCCGTCCAGCCAGGCGGCACATCGCGAGTCAGCGTAAATCGCACGTCCAGCTCTGGTCGTTCATCCAGCGCCTGCAGCTCCTGGCGATAGATGATGTCATTCCACGTGCGCGCCGAGTACAGCAGCTTCACGGGAATTCGCGCGCGGGTGGGGGCGTCCGCAAGGGCGTGATGCCTCAGCATGGACATGAGCGGGACGATCCCCGATCCGCCAGCAACGAGCAGTAGGGGACCACCTAACGAGAAGTCCCACACGAAATAGCCGCCGATCGGGCCGCGCACCTCGAGTCCGTCGCCTGCAGCGAGTGTGTCGCATAGATACGGCGACACTTCGGCGTTGTTTATCCGCTCGACGGTCAGCTCGATCGAGCGCTGCTCCGGCGGAGACGCGATCGAGTACGATCGCTGCGCCTGATATCCGTCCTCAGCGACGAGCCGCACGTCCACGTGCTGACCCGCGCGATGTCCGGCCCACTGCGGCACATCCAGCACGAGCGTGCGCGCGCTTCGGCTCTCGTCGCGAATATCGCTGACAGTCGCAACGCGCCAGTCCAGACGCGGCGGTACGGCAGCAACTGGCTCGTTAGGCACTCAGGGATCGCCCTGATAGCGTTGCTCCAGCCACGGGTCGCCGCGATCGTGATAACCGAGCTGCTCCCAGAAGCCCGACTGATCGGCGGGAAGGAGGTGCAACCCGCGGACCCACTTCGCGCTCTTCCAGAAATACAGGTGCGGCACAAGCAGACGCGCGGGACCGCCGTGCTCAGCTGGCAGCGGTGCACCGTCATAGCCGAACACCACCCATGCCTTCCCACGCGCAACGTCGGCTATCGGAAGATTCGTCGTGTATCCGCCGTCGCAGAACGCGACGACAAACGCTCCCTCGGCAACGCCGGCGCTTTTCGCAGCGTCGAGCAGCGTGTCGACGGACACGCCTTCCCATGTCGTATCGAACTTCGACCACTTGGTCACGCAATGGATGTCGACAGTCGGTCTCTCGTGCGGCAGGGCTTGGAATTCGTCCCACGACCACCGGACTGAACGTCCATTCGAATCGCGGATCGTGAAGTCCCACTTGGCGAGTGGCGTCCGTGGAGTCGGTCCCGCCGACAGGACGGGGAAATCGCGCGTTTCATACTGTCCCGGCGGGAGGCGATCGCCCGCCGATGCTGCACGGCGACCCTGAAAGCCGCGCGCAATGAAGGGTTTGTCAGCCATACTCAGCTCCAAGTAGACCGTGCGCACCGAATTTATCCGGTACTAAAGTAGCTTTCGAAGCACCTCGGCTCTGACTACTCTGTTTTATCCATAACGCCCCACTAAGGAATGACTGCGACAGAAGTCCCGACGATTAGTCCGCGAGGTTCGCGTTCGGATCACCTGTTTCCGACGCTCAGCGCTGCGCAAATCGCGCGCATCGCCATGCACGGGCGCAGGCGACCTGTCACGGAAGGCGAGGTACTCATCGAGCAAGGCGACCAGCAGGTACCGTTCTTTGTGGTAGCATCGGGCGAGGTCGAAATCGTTCGACCGTCGGGAACGACTGAAGCGCGAATCGTCGTTCACAAGACCGGCGAATTCACAGGCGAAGTGAACATGCTGTCTGGACGCCGCTCGCTTGTCCGTGCGCGGGTCCTGCAGTCGGGTGAAGTGATCGAACTGACTCGCGACGAGCTGCTCACCTTGGTACAGACCGACACCGAGCTGAGCGAGATCATCATGCGCGCGTTTATCCTGCGCCGCGTGGAGTTGAT
This sequence comes from Gemmatimonadaceae bacterium, assembly GCA_036555845.1. Taxonomy (GTDB): domain Bacteria; phylum Gemmatimonadota; class Gemmatimonadetes; order Gemmatimonadales; family Gemmatimonadaceae; genus DASYRX01. Next base: position 2,860 of record DATBKN010000042.1, read on the forward strand.
TGCGCACGGACTCGGCGACGTCGTGCTCGTAGGCTCCAGCCATTGTGCTGGCACGCTCCGCGTAAAGGAATTCCTAACGAGGAACGGACACCCGTACTCGTCGGTTGACCTTGACAGCGACACCGGGGTGCAGGAACTCCTGGACAAGTTCGGCGTTGCGGCTGCGGACATACCCGTACTCATCTGCCGTGGCAGCGTCGTACTGCGCAATCCGACCAACGAGCAGATCGCCGACTGCCTCGGCTTCAATGAGGCCATCGACGAGCAGCAGGTCCGCGATCTCTTGATCATCGGTGCGGGCCCCGCCGGTCTTGCGGCAGCCGTTTACGGCGCGTCCGAGGGACTGGATGTACTCGTGATCGAGGCGGAGGCGCCGGGTGGGCAGGCAGGTGCGAGCTCGCGCATCGAGAACTACCTCGGATTCCCCACTGGGATTTCGGGACAGGAGTTGGTTGCGCGCGCCTACAATCAAGCGGCGAAGTTTGGCGCGCAGCTTGTCGTCGCGAAAAGCGCGAAACGCCTCGCGTGCGAGCGCACACCGTACGCGATCGAGATGGAGGATGGGACGCGCATCCCCGCACGCACGGTGATCATCGCGACAGGCGCACAGTACCGTCGGCTGCCGATCGCGAACTTGTCGCGCTATGACGGGGCGGGCGTCTACTACAGCGCGACGTTCATGGAGTCGCAGCTCTGTCGCGGCGAGGACGTCATCGTTGTCGGCGCCGGGAACGCAGCGGGTCAGGCGGCCGTCTTTCTCGCACAGAGCGTCAAACGAGTCCACATGCTCGTTAGGTCCGGCGGTCTGGCTGACAGCATGTCGCGCTATCTGATCCGCCGCATCGAGCAGAATCCGCAGATCGAGCGCCACTTCTTTACAGAGCTGACTGCGGTCGAGGGCTTCCAGCATCTGGAGCAGGTCACGTGGCGCAATAGCAAGACGGGCGTCGTCGAGACGCATCCGATCCGGCACGTATTCACGATGACAGGTGCGGTGCCGAGCACGCGCTGGCTCGAGGAGTGCGTTGCTCTCGACGCAAACGGCTTCATCAAGACAGGGGCTGCGCTGACGCCCGACGATTTGGCGACTGCGGAATGGCCATTGGCGCGCGCGCCACATTTTCTCGAAACAAGTTTGCCGGGAGTGTTCGCCGTTGGCGACGTGCGCGGCGGCAACATGAAACGCACTGCGTCAGCCGTTGGCGAGGGCTCGAGCGCGGTGTCATTCGTGCACCAGGTGCTGCACGAGTAAATGGCTGAGTGCCTAACGGCCCGCTGATCATCGAGACTTGTCACTAACCACCCTCCTGGCACGCGGGCGAGCAGCGCTGCTTTCGAGCGGCCGCGCCCTGCTGGATCTCTCCTCGGAGGAGGCCCGCGAACGCCGCCTTCTGGTCGATACCGTTCTGCTCGGTTTGGTCGGCGCGCTGGCCGCGCAGCTTTTCAACGCGCTCCTGCGCAGCGCGAGTTCGATCTTTCTCGGCGGGATCGCCGGATATCATCCGCCGGGCCTGCCGAACGAGGGCGCCTCACCTAACGAGATCATCGGTCCGTACGGGCTCTGGCTGGTGCCGCTCAGCATGATGCTCGGCGGGCTCCTGGTCGGCATCCTCACCGAATGGCTCGCGCCCGAAGCCGAGGGCCACGGGACCGACGCAGCCATCAAGGCTTTTCATCGCACCGATGGCGTGCTGCGACCGCGCGTTGCGCCGATCAAGATGATCGCATCCGCGCTCACGATCGGTTCGGGCGGCGTCGCTGGTCGCGAAGGTCCGATGGCGCTGATCACCGGCACCATCGGTTCCTGGTACGCGACCCGAACGGGACGCGAAGATCGCGAGCGGCGCACGCTCCTGCTCGTCGGCATGGCCTGCGGATTGGCGGCGATATTCCGCTCGCCAATCGGTGCTGCGCTGCTGAGCGTCGAGGTGCTGTACGCCGACATGGAATTCGAACCGGACGCGTTGCTGTACACCACGTTAGGCGCGATCACCGCGTATGCCGTAAACGGACTCTTCGTCGGCTGGGATCCGCTCTTTCGCGTATCCTCATTGGCCGGCCAGCTCCCTCGGGCGATCGACTACGCGTGGTACATCGTCCTCGGTCTCGCCGCGGGGATCGTCGCCACTGTGCTGCCCGTCCTGTTCTATCGCACGCGCGATCTCTTCCGCAGGCTGCCCGTACGACCGTTCCTGCGTCCGGCAATCGGAGGGCTCGTCGCGGGATTGATTGCGCTCGCCGTCCCTAAGGTGATCGCGGGCGGATACGGCTGGATCCAGCAAGCGATCGATGGTCGTCTCGCGCTTTCGACGCTGGCGATACTCATTGTCGCCAAGATGGCGGCGATGAGCGCGACTGTCGGATCCGGCGGTTCCGGCGGCGTATTCGCGCCCACCCTTTTCACAGGGAGTATGCTCGGCGGGGCGATCGCGATGCTCTTTCATCAACCGGCAGCTCCATTCGTTGTCGTAGGCATGGCCGCGGTTTTCGCCGGCGCGGCGCACGTGCCGATTGCCACGATGATGATGGTGACGGAAATGACCGGCGGTTACCAGTTGCTTGTTCCGGCGACACTCGCTGTCGTGATCAGCTATCTCGTGCAAACGCGTCTCTCGCGAGGGCTGCACTACCGATCCGTCTACGAGGCGCAGGTCCCCAACCGCGGTGATTCTCCGGCGCACCACACGAAGCACTTGGAGATCGCGCTCCAAATCATGCAGCAGAAGGGATTCCAGGATCTCGCCAATCAAGAGGAGCGGCGGTTGCTGTCGCTGTTGCGATCAGGTATTCCAGTCAACCTTCCGGGTGGCCGTGGTCTCTTCGTGGCGACTCTGCGCGAAACGAGTGAGCTGGCGCGGAGACCACTGCAAGAGGGAATCGTGCTGCTCAATCACGACGCTGCAACGATCATCGCCGTGATTCGCGGAGAGCACATGATGGCTCCACGACCAGACCTGGTCCTGGAGCCCGGAGACCGCGCCATTCTCGTCGTCACTGCGAACGCTATGGATAACGTGCGCGTGCACTTCGAACCGTGGTGATTGCGCTCGCCTAACGCCGTCGAATCAAACACGACGCCGCTCGGCCTCATGCCGCCGAGTATCCGCCGTCCACGAACAGCACGGCGCCGGTGACGTACGACGCCGCGTCCGACGCAAGGAACACGACCGGGCCGATCAGCTCTTCCAGGCGCGCGCGCCGCTTCATCGGTGTGCGCGTCTCGATACGACGCTCGGTCTCCGGCTTGGCGTGCTCCGTGCCCAGCCCTTCCATGATGTTCTCGAGGTAGCCAGGCGCGATTGCATTCACGCGAAGGCCGTGTGCGGCCAGGTCGACCGCCATGACGCGTGTCAGCTGATTTACTCCGCCTTTGGCAGCGCTGTACGCGCCCAATCCTGGAATAGCGACGGCCGAAGCGATCGACGAAATGTTGATGATGCTTCCGCCGCCTCCACGCTCGAGCATGTGCCTAACAACCGAGCGTGACATGTTCATGACGCCCTTGAGATCGACGTCGACGACACGTCTCCACGCATCGTCCGTTATGGTCTCGAACGATTCCACGATGTCGATGGCGGCGTCGTTCACCAACACGTCCACACGTCCGAACGCGCTGACTGCATGGCGCAGTAGCGCGTCGCAGCTCGCTACATCGGTGACGTCTACACGCGCAGACGTAGCCTTGCCGCCCGCGCTCTGAATCGAAGCGGCTGTGGCGTTTGATCCGTCGACGTTGATGTCGCACACGACAACGCGCGCTCCGCTCTCTGCCAGTCCATGTGCCAGCGCTCGGCCGAGTCCACGCGCTGCGCCGGTGACGATCGCCACGCGATCAGTGAGGCTGAACCTGTCTTTGCCGGGATTCATCCTATTGTGCTAGCACCTTGCCACGCTTTGCGCGAGCCCGATGCAAATGGGGGTCAGACCCCAATTAGTCACGCTGGAATGCCGTCGCGGCCGCGCCGTCCGCGACGGAGCGAAGCTCGGTCAGGCTATCGGGCGCGATGTCAGTCGGCTGCTGCCTCCGTCTCACTGATGCGAGCGACCGTGCTACCCTTGCGCTTCTACAAGAGCGACGATAGTCTCTTGTAGAAGCACAAAGGGAAGGCTCTCATGTTCGCGGATTTGCGATTTCGACTGCGCGCCCTCTTCAAACGCAGCACGGTCGAGCGAGAACTGGACGAGGAGCTCTCCGAGCACATCGCGCAGGAGACCGAGAAGCTCGTACGCCGCGGAATGGCGCGCGGGGACGCCGAGCGGCAGGCGCGGCTCGCCTTCGGAGGTGTGAACCGCATCAAGGACGACACGCGCGACGTACGCGGCACCGTTGCGCTCGAAAGCATCGCGCAGGACCTGCGTTACGCGTGGCGCGGGCTCCGCTCCAGGCCGGGCTTCACCGCAGCGGTGCTCATCGCGTTAGGCCTCGGCATTGGCGCCAATACCGCGATGTTCGGCATCGTGGACCGTTTGCTCTTTCGCCCGCCCGCTTTTCTCAGCGCCCCCGATCGTGTGCACCGCATCATGATGGAGTACACGTGGAACGGGGCGCGGCAGCTGGACAACAGCCATTCGTACAAGCGCTTCCTCGAGCTTACATCCGTTCCTTCGCTCGAAGAAACGGCGGTCTTCGCGCAGCGCGCTGTCGACGTCGGCGTCGGCGCTGACGCGGAAGAGAGGCAGGTCGCGACAGTGAGTGCGACACTCTTCGACTTCTTTGACGTTAGGCCAGAGATTGGCCGCTTCTTCACGAGTGCCGAGGATACGACACCGACAGGTGCGCTGGTTGCTGTCCTCGGCCACGATTACTGGCGCGCGCAGTTTGGCGGGAGCGCGGACGTGCTCGGCAAAACGCTGTTCCTCGCTGCCGAGCCGTATACGATCATCGGGGTCGCACCGCGCGGGTTCAGCGGCTTCAGCGAGGAGGCAACGCCGGCGGCGTATATCCCGGTCACAACCTTTGCAGCGTTGCGAGACAAGACGTTCTACCAGCACTACGGTTGGACGTGGCTCAACATGTACGCGCGACGTCGACCCGGGGCGAGCATCGAGGCGGCGGACGCAGACCTAACGACTGCTTATCAGCGCAGCTGGGCCGTGGAAGGAGAAACTGGCGGTTATAAGAATTGGCCCACCGCGCAGGCGGCCGGCGCGCGCGCCTTCGCTGTGCCGGTGCACACCGCCCGAGGGCCCGACGCCGGGGCCGAGTCGCGCGTGGCTACGTGGGTCATGGGCGTCGCCGTCATCGTGCTCCTCATCGCGTGCGCCAACGTGGCAAATCTGCTGCTGACGAGGGCGGCGGGGCGTCGCCGTGAGACGGCGATGAGGCTGGCGTTGGGCGTTTCTACCCGGCGCCTGCTGCAGCAGCTGCTCACTGAGAGCGTGCTCCTGGCCACGTTAGGTGGAATCGCCGGCGTCGCGCTTTCCGTGTGGGGTGCCCGTGCGCTCGGAGCGCTCTTCCTGCAA
>DATBKN010000043.1:0-2840 GCA_036555845.1 Gemmatimonadaceae bacterium
ACATCGGCGCCGTGCTCCAAGAGAGCGCGCACGGCAGCGGCGCACTGCGTGCGAACGGCGCGATGCAGCGGCGTGGCTCGCATCGTGTCGGCGGCATTGGGGTCTGCGCCGGCTGCAATCAAATACTCGATGCACGCGGCCTGAGCCTCGGGGTTCCAGCGCGGCGAACCAGGTTGTCCGACCGCAGCGTAGTGCAGCGGCTCGGCGCCCAGACGGTTACGCGCCGACGGGTTCGCGCCCAGCGATACGAGCTGGCGCGCGATGTCCACTCGATAGGCGGCGGCCGCGATATGCAGCGCCGTGTCGCCGGCGTAGACATAGTGCTCGATGTCGCCCAGAAAGTGCTTGTTGGAGCTGGCACGGGTCGCGCCCGTAGTAGCCGCGTCCGTAGCCAGGGCCGGCGACGCGCGCAGCAGCCGAGATGCCGCGGTGTCCTCGCCAGACGCAATGGCGTCATACAGCGCGCGGAGCGCCACGTTAGGCATCGCTAGGGCACACGCGACCAGATCGCCAGCCCCTCATCGCCTGTTGGATCGCGCGGTGCCGACCAACCGATCGCGGCGCTCCTGGCGATCTGCGAACAAAAGGCGAGAACATTCTTGCTCCTGTCGACGCTGTCAGGCGAGGCGCCGCTCGACGGCTGCACATCGACGAAGTAGCGAAAGTGCGTGCTGTCACCGTGCCAATAGGCGATTGCTCGGCTGGTGAAGGTCGCGGGGCCACCGATATCGAGTTGCGTCGCGCTCGCCGTCGACCACGCAGTATCCGCGTTTCTCTTGAATATCACCGTCGAAAAGCCGGCTTGGATGAATGCGTCCGTAAAGCGTGCAGCAACCGAATCAGGTGGACGCGTGGAACGAAGCACTGCCCACCAGCAGTGACCTTCTTTCAACCCAGCGGGCCGCACTGCCGCCGACGTGGGACGCCGGCATGCGACTCCGAGTATCAGCGCGAGCGCGAGAGACGAAAACGATCTCACTTTGATCACCGCATGGAATATGATCGAGGCATCTCCTCGATTTCCCAGCGAAGATACTTCAGCGCACCGCATTATCTCCACGCACATCGACAACGAGCGCATCGTGCATTCATTTCCTGTGTTGCCCGCACCTGCACCATGGCCCACGAAGCTCGCGACTACTTGATCCGCCAGTTCGACACCGCGTGGAAGCTCACGACCCACCACCTTCATGAGCTTACCGCGGAGGAGTGCCTGTGGCGGCCGGCTCCGGTAGGGCTGCACGTGCATCGCTTCAATGATGGAACGTGGCACGCCGATTGGCCGGATCACGAGGGATATGACATCGGTCCGCCGAGCATTGCGTGGCTGACGTGGCATATCGGATTCTGGTGGTCGATGCTGCTGGATCATTCATTCGGCAGCGGCACTGTAACGCGCGAGAGCGTGCAGTGGCCCGGCGATGCCGATGCGGTGCGCGCGTGGATCGGCGGGTTCGAGCGTCAGTGGCGCGAGATACTCGAGCGGTTAGGCGACGCCGATCTCAAGACGTCAGAGCGAACGCGCTGGCCATTTCAGAATCGTCCCTTTGCCGATGTCGTCGCCTGGGTGAACGTTGAGCTGATGAAGAACGCTGCGGAGATCGGATACGCCAGGTTTCTCTATGCCGTTAGGCAACCTCAACTCTAGCTCTGAAGAATACGCTTGTGGTTGGGAGGTGTGCTCCCTGGACAGCACAGCGTCGACCGCGGCACAGGTAAGCGATAGCCTCGGCAAACCGCACGTAGGCGCGGGCGCAAATCACGCAACGCCGTTAAACAGCTTCACGCCGTTGACGACCTTAACGCCCGCGCCTGGGGATCTGTTTAACGTTTCTGCTTCTTAACTGGTGCCGCCGTCGACGCTCTGTGGTGGCGCGTGTGCCTAACGAGTCCGTGTTGCCTGGTCGGCACGTTTCTGCTTCTTAACCCGTGCCGCTGTCGACGCTTTGGGGGTGCTGCGGCGTGGTCGTTGCTTCGTGGACACCGAGCGAATGATGAGCTTTCCGCGCCCCGTCTTGGCTAGGGGTGTCTTCGCCTGAGCGATCGCGGCGGCAATCAGCGCCTCAACCTCTGGGCGATCGAGGACCGCAGCCGACTCGAGGCGAATGAAGCGCGTCTGATTCCCCGATCCGATGAGGATCTTCTTCGGATCTGGAAGCTTCGCGCCGTGGATGAAGCACAGGCCGACTCCGTTCGCTCCGGCTGCAATCGAGACGATCGAGTCTGACGGCCGTTCGCTCGAGCAATATCCGATCACGAAGAAGTTGTAATTGTCGTAGACGAGCTCGTGCGCCGCCCTGAACCGCGCCTGCACCGCCTTGCGAACCTCGCGAATCAACTTCTGGTACTTCGGCTCGAACTTGGCCACAAAACTCCTGAGCTGCTTCTCGGCAGCGGCACCGGTGGCCATCGGCGACTTGTTAGGCATATCCTGAATCAGCGCAAGCGCAACGCGTGAGCGACGGCGTCGCCGACCTGATCCAGTGCGTCCATGCAACCGTAGATGAAGCGATACAACACCGGTCGCTGACTCGTCACTCGCGGAAATAGACGTTCCGGTGGCGGCGGCGTCGACATTGCGACCGCCGTCGGCGGATACTTACGCGGCGGCACGAGCGCGCCGCTTGGTTCGGGTTGGGGAATGGGATCGTCGATCATGCTGGCCTCGCTCTGCGTTTACGTGACACTAACGCAGCCGTCGCCAATGCGGTTGCAATCACCAGCCATGAGACTGGCGGAATCAGAACAAAAAAGAAGGCCGGTTTTGCCCGCGGTGGCCCAAAGGCAACAGCTCGGTAGATCATCAGCGACGCGATCGCGAGAACGAGAGCCAGGGCATA
>DATBKN010000044.1:0-2153 GCA_036555845.1 Gemmatimonadaceae bacterium
TCGGCGGCGGTGACGCGGTCGCGATGAGTGTTTCGCGTGTGTGACCTTACGCGACGTAGGAATCGCACAGACGCGGATGACTGACCGCATCGCGGTCATTGGCGCGGGGCAGATGGGCAACGGCATCGCGCACGTGTGCGCGCAGGCCGGACTTCCTGTAACGATGATCGACGTCGCGGCCGATGCGCTCGAGCGTGGCCGCAAGACAATCGCGGGGAATCTGGATCGTCAGATCAAGAAAGGGACGATCGACGCGGCCGCGAAGGATGCGACCCTCGGTCGCATCGCCGACAGCACTGACCTGGCTGCCGCGGCCGACGCCTCGATCGTAATCGAGGCCGCGACCGAACACGCGCCGCTCAAGTTCAAGATCTTCGCAGACCTCGATCGCCTAACGCCGGCGGGGACGATCCTCGCGAGCAACACGAGCTCCATCTCCATCACCGAGATCGCGGCCAAGACGTCGCGCCCCGAGCTCGTCATCGGCATGCACTTCATGAATCCGGTGCCGGTGATGCAGCTTGTCGAGATCATCCGCGGCCTGGCGACGAGCGATGCGACGACAGGGTCGGTCGTTGATCTCGCGAAGCAGTTAGGCAAGACGCCCGTCGAGGTAAACGATTACCCCGGCTTCGTCGCGAATCGCGTGCTCATGCCGATGATCAACGAGGCGATCTATTGCCTGATGGAAGGTGTGGCCTCTGCCGATGCTATCGACACCGTCATGAAGCTCGGCATGAATCACCCGATGGGACCGCTCGCGCTGGCCGATTTGATCGGCCTGGACACGTGCCTGGCGATTCTCGAAGTGCTGCACAGCGGCCTTGGCGATCCCAAGTACCGTCCCTGTCCGCTGCTGCGCAAATACGTCGCCGCTGGCTGGTTAGGCAGGAAGAGCGGGCGAGGCTTCTACAACTATTAGCCGTCCGACCTCCGACCTCCGACCTGGAATTGTTAGCTCTCATCCCGCTCACGGAAGAACAACGCGAGATCCAGCGTACCGCGCGTCGCTTCGCGGACGACGAGATCCGTCCGTACTCGGCGGACTGGGATCGCAGGGCGTACTTCGAACCCACTCTCGTCAAGAAGCTCGGCGACCTCGGTTTCATGGGCATGCTCGTGCCTGACGAGTATGACGGTCTCGGGCTCGATACGTGCTCGTACCTCGTCGCGCTCGAGGAAATCGCAGCGGCGGATGCGTCCGTCGCCGTGATGATGAGCGTGCACAACTCGCTGCCGACACAGATGCTGCTGAGCTACGGCTCTGCGGAACAGAAGGAGCGGTGGCTGCGCAAGCTGGCGCGCGGAGAATTGTTAGGCGCGTTCGCGCTCTCTGAGCCCGAGGCGGGATCCGATGCCACGGCACTGCGCTGCCAGGCGGTGCGCGACGGCGACAGCTGGGTCCTGAATGGCGTGAAGGCGTGGGTGTCGAGCGCCACTCACGCCGGCGTGATCATTTGCATGGCGCGAACCGACACGCCGAGCGACCGCAAGGGTCCACGCGGGATCAGCGCGTTTGTCGTCACACCTGATCTGCCGGGCTTTGCGATCGGTAAAAAGGAAGACAAGATGGGGCTGCGCGCCTCGCCGACGGTGCAGCTGCACTTCGACAACCTGAGGGTGCCTAACGCAAACCTCCTGGGCGAAGCCGGAATGGGCTTCGTCTATTCGATGGAATCGCTCGAGCACGGGCGGCTCGGCGTCGCCGCGCAAGCGCTCGGCATCGCGCGCTCGGCGCTGGAGCATGCGACGGCGTACGCAGCAGAACGGAAACAGTTTGGCAAGCCGATCAAGGAGTTCCAGGCGATTCAGTTCAAGCTCGCCGACATGGCCACCCGCGTCACCGCCTCACGAGCGCTCCTGTATGCGGCGGCCGCGGCGAAGGATCGCGGAGAGCAGATCACGCAGTTCAGTTCCATGAGCAAGCTGCTCGCGAGCGAAACGGCGATGTGGGTGACGACGCAGGCAATTCAGATTTTCGGCGGCTACGGCTATGTGAAGGAGTTCCCGGTCGAACGCCTGTTTCGCGACGCCAAAGTCACCGAGATCTACGAGGGTACTTCGGAAATTCAACGTGTGGTGATCGCTCGCGAGCTGTATGCGCGCTCGTAACTAGTCTATCCTATCCCCTATCCCCTATCCCCTATCCCCTA
>DATBKN010000045.1:0-3812 GCA_036555845.1 Gemmatimonadaceae bacterium
CAAGCTCGACGCATTCGGCAAATGTCGCAGCGCGTTCAGCCACGTACAGCGCAGCCGCGGCATTGAGCAATACGGCCGCCGTCGCCGTTGGATTGCTACGTCCGGCGAGCACGTCAGTTACAATCACCGCGTTCTCAGCCGGTGTGCCGCCGGCGAGATCGTCCGGCATCCCACCGCGGATGCCAAGCGCGGTCGGATCCAGCGTCCACTCTCGCACCTTGCCGTCGCGCACTTCGCGTACGTGCGTCTCGCCGAGCGGAGAGACTTCGTCCAGCCCGGGCTCGCCGTAGACAACGAGCGCGTGGCGGCTGCCTAACGCGACGAGCGCGTTGGCCAACAGGTCGAGCCGGCGCTGCTCGGCGACGCCGACGACCTGACGTCCGGCCTGCGCTGGATTCGCCAGGGGGCCCACGATGTTCATTACTGTCGGCACGGCCAATTCGCGACGCACGGGGCCGACGTGACGCATCGCGGGATGCATCGCCGGCGCGAACATGAACACGATGCCAGCTTGCTCGAGCACTTCCGCCAGCTTTTCGACGCTGAGGTCCAGCGGCACACCTAACGCCTCGAGAACGTCCGCGCTGCCGCTGCGCGACGTGAAGGATCGATTCCCATGCTTGGCGACGCGCAGTCCGGCACCGGCAGCGAGCAGCGCTGCGGCCGTGGAAATATTGAATGTGAGAACAGTCCCGCCGCCCGTGCCGCACGTATCGACGAGCCGCTCGCGGTCGTTCGCCGGAAGCACGAACATCGCCTCGCGTAAAGCGCGCGCCACACCGGCGACCTCGTCCGGCGTTTCCCCGCCCTGCTTCACTCGCAGCGCCATCAACAGGGCTGCGACTTGAGCGGGCGTCGCTTCACCGCGCATGATCACGCCGAACGCGGCCGCCGCGTCTTCTTGCGACAGCGCATTGCTCTGCGCGAGTTCCTTTATCGCATGCGCGAGCGCGCTATCGGCGCTCACTCAACGCTCCGGCCAGACGTTCCGGTAGCCCGGCGTTCGTCGCGATCAACGCGATGATGAGCGCGAGGAGCTGCACGCGCTCCATGTCCTCTTCGACAAAGACGCCGCGCTTGGCGCGATTCGTTAGGTTGACGACGCCGACCAGCTCGTCCCTGTAAATCAGCGGGAAGGAGATGAACGAACCCGTCGTGAGGTATTGATCGCGCAGCAACGGATGCTCGCGCACTTCTTCCGCGTCCATCACGAGGAGCGGTTCGCGCGACTCGGCCACGACGCCGGCTACGCCTTTCCCGAACGGCACGCGTGAGCCGACGGCGATGTGCGGCGCGAGGCCGCGCAGCGCGGCGATATAGAGCGAGTCGGTCTCCGGTGCCGGAGAGCGCAGCATGAGCGAGCAACGCTGTGCCTGCATGTCATCACCGACAAGCGCGAGCAGGCCATCGACGAGCTTCAGCGGATCGGCTTCGGCATTGTCCACCGCGAGCGCGCGCTCGACGAGATACAGCGTGCGCGTCTTTTGCCGCAGCGATTCCTGCCGCCGATGCAGCTCGACGTGCGCCTGCTCGAGTTGGGCGATCGCCGCGGCGAGCTGCTGCTCTGCTTCGGCGGTACGCCGCGCGGCACGACGAGCGTCTTCGGCCTGACGCGCCGTCTCACGCTCGAGTTGCACGACCCGCGCGCTTGTGGCCTCTGTTTCCGGCGCGCGAGTGGCCTCGCCACGCGCCTTGCCTAACTCTGATTCCAGCGCCTGCAGCTTGCGCATGTACTCGCCGTGCAAGCGCTGCGTGACGTCTTCCAGCGTGCGGACAGCTTCATCGCGCGCTTCACGCTCCTGGTAGCGCGCGTACGCCAGCTCGAACAACGCTACGCAGGGCGCGAAGCGCTCGCTCGTACGCGTACCGAACATGCGCCGCTGCTCGTACAGGCCGAGCACGGCGGCGAGCGAGCCGTCGCTCGTTAGGCCCCGCAGCGAGAGCAGGCCGCCATCGGCGAACGGCGTGATGCCGAGCAACCGTGCAACTTCAGACGACTTGTCGCCCAGATCGACGAACTGGCCCCCCGTCGAAATCATCGCGCGCACGGCCGGCGGCAAATGATCGATCGTCGTATCGACGTTGGCGCGCGTCACCTTGTCGCCGACTGGCGTTAGGCGGTCCTTCAGCAGCTGGCGACGGCCGTCGTAACGGAAGAGCGCGAGAATCGCCGAGCGATCGCCGTCCATGAGCGCTTCACCGAGCCCAACAAGCGCGGAATCGAGGTCGGGCGCGACGCCAAGGGCATGCGCGAGCGAGGGGAGGGCGCGTGTTGACATGTGGGGTCTAACTTAGGCGGTTGAAACGCTCGCGCGCCGGTTCAAAAGCAATCGCGTAGCTCTTGCTGTGTCAATCGTTTGCCGCATCGAGTCGTTTGCTTGCTTGACGTTTCTCGCGCCACTAAGTTGCGCGAACATGACGGTTCGCTGTGTGCAGCTCGTGCTGCACTACGACGGAACCAAGTTCGCGGGTTGGCAGCGCCAACCGGACCAGCGCACAATCCAGGGAGAGCTCGAGCGCGTGTTGTCCTCGCTCTGCGATCAGCCTATCGCTGCGCTCGGCGCCGGTCGCACGGACGCTGGAGTTCACGCTCGCGGCCAAGCTGTTGGCGTGCGCGTACCGGTCAAATGGACCGCTAATGCGCTGCGACGTTCACTCAACGCGTTGCTTCCACCGGATTTGTGGGTCGCGGCCGCGCACGAGATGCGCGAAGAGTTCCACGCGCGGTTCAGTGCGGTCTCGCGCAGCTATTCCTATTTCGTCGGCACGGACGAGGAGGCGCACTCGCCGTTTCGTCGCGGGACAGAGTGGCCTGTGTCCCGAAAACTCGATCGAGGCATGCTCGATAGCGCCGCGGCGACGATCGCGGGTGAGCACTCCTTTCGCGCCTTCGCGGTCAAGGGCACCGCGCCTGAGGAGGACGATCATCGCTGCCATGTTCTGCGCGCCGGCTGGCGCGACCGCCCCGGCGACGCCGGCATCCAGTTCGAGATCGAGGCGAATCGCTTCCTCCATCATATGGTACGCTTCCTGGTCGGGACGATGGTCGCCATCGCGGCGCGCGAGCGGGAAGCGGAAGACCTGGGTCGCTTGCTCGAAGCGGACAGCAACGACGAAGTCTCACCCCCTGCCCCTGCGCACGGCCTCTTTCTCGACCGTGTGGCATATCCCGAGGCGCTGTATGTGCACTAGCCTTACCAGTTCGTTAGGCAGGGCCCGCGGGAGGGCGGCGTGATGGCGCGCGTCGTCGGCGGCGCACTCGTGGTCCTGGCGCTCGCGTGCCAGGGCGCCGCACCGAAGGACAGCGTCGCGCAGTCGACGGGAAGCACGCTACCAAAAACGCAGGCTAACGCTGCCCTCAGCACCACGCGACGGACGGCGATCACTGAAGCTGTCGCGCGCGTCGCCCCGGCCGTCGTCACTGTGCAGACCGAAACCGTCGAGCGGGCGCAGCCAGATGTCTTCGATTGGTTCTTCGGACAGCAACCGGAGCGTCGTGGCGCTGGCATCGGGTCAGGTTTTATCGTGCGCAACGACGGCGTGATCGTGACGAACCAGCACGTCGTCGCCGGCGCGACGTCGATCTCCGTGATGCTGCGCGACGGCACAACATATCCCGCGAAAAAGCTCGGCGAAGACGAGCTGAACGATCTCGCCGTGCTCAAGATCAGCGCGCGCGACCTTCCTGTCGCGCCGTTAGGCAACTCCGATGACGTCGTCATCGGCGAGTGGGCTATTGCGATCGGCAATCCATTCGGCTTCGTGCTCGGCAACACAGAGCCCAGCGTCACGGCCGGAGTGATCAGCGCGAC
>DATBKN010000046.1:0-7286 GCA_036555845.1 Gemmatimonadaceae bacterium
CAAGTCGCTTCGTCGAACCATGTCCGGGACTTGACTCCTCGCTGAATGAACCTGCGATCACTAGGCTCCGCGGTTTCGCCTCTTGTGCTCGTCGCCTTGCTTCATGTGCCGGCCCGCGCGACCGGCCAGGCGCGCGACACAGTGAGGCGCGATACCGCCCGCACGGAACTGGAAACCGTTACCATCCGCGCCGAGCGCGCGACGCCGACGACCGTGGGCGGAGCAAGTCTCGTCGTCGTTCCAATCACGTCACTGCGGCTGTCTACCGCACCGGTGCTGGAAGACGCCTTACGCGAAATGCCTTTCGTGCACGTGCGACAGAACTCGCGCGGAGAAATCGAGCTCACCGTCCGCGGATCCGAGTCGCGACAAGCCGCCGTGCTGTTGGATGGAGTTCCGCTCACGTTGGGATGGGACGGCCGCACAGATCCGTCCATTGTGCCGCTCAGCGGCGCCGGCAGCGTCGTTCTCGTGCGTGGCCTCTCATCGCTCAGGCAAGGACCCAACGTTCTTGGTGGCGTGCTCGAGATCGGACTCAATCGCGTGGGTGATGACGGCGCGTTGCAGCCCTCGCTTGCCCTACGCGCCGGGACGGACCAACTCGGCTCGCAGGCGTTGCACGCGGACCTGGTCCTGCCGCGCGCTTTTTCGAATGACGCGTTGACGCTCCGAACCGGTTTGGGCTGGCGTTCGCGCGACGCGCTCACCCTCGCGAGTGACGTCGCCGATATATCGGCACGCAACAATCGGCGCACGAACAGCGATGCAAAACAGCTGGACGGCTATGTGGCGTTACGCGCCGAGCGCGCGCGCGGTGGCTGGGCCGGCCTGACGGCGACAGGGTACCGCGCCGAGCGTGGCGTGCCTCCAGAGCTGCACGTCGCGGAGCCGCGTCTGTGGCGTTATCCGAGCCAGACACGAGCGCTTGGCATTCTTTCGTTAGGCACGGGTCGGCGCAGGACGGGATTCGGCTCGGGTGATGCAGAGCTCGTGTTATCCGTGAGCGATGCACGGACCGAGATCGAAAGTTTCGAATCGCTTGCGTACGCGCGCGTGGTGAACACAGAGGACGATGCGGAGCGCGGATCGACGTTGCGGGCCCTGGCTGATCACTCGTTAGGTCGCGGCGAGCTGCGCACTTCGTTCACACTGGCGCGGCTCCGGAACCTCGAGGTGCTGGACGACACGCTCGATTCGCGTTATGTGCAGCAGCTCTCGAGCATCGCTGCTGAGATCGAGATGCCGCTCGCAGGGACGTGGCGCGCGACAGGGGGCGTGGCGCTCGACAGAGCGTCGACTCCGGAGGCCGGCGGCAAGGTGGCGAGTGGCCCGGCGACGGAATGGGCAGGGCGGCTCGGGGTCAGTTCCCTCGCCTTCGCCACCACGCGTGTGCACGCGTCGATCAGCCGTCGCGCCCGCTTCGGCTCCCTGCGTGAGCTGTACTCCGGCGCGTTAGGTCGTTTCGAGCCGAACCCTGCACTGCGACCGGAGGTTCTTGTCGGCGTTGAAGCGGGCGCGACGGGAGTCTGGAACGTTCTCCAGTGGCAAGCCGTGTTGTTCCGGCACGATCTGAAGGACGCGATCGTCCGCATTGCGCGTCCGGATCGCCGGTTTCAGCGCGTCAACCGGGATCGTCAGCGCAGCTATGGGCTGGAGCTCCTTGCTGGGTGGGAAGGAGAACGGGTGAGCCTAACGAGTGACGCAGTGATCCAGCATGCGCGGGTGAGCGACCCGGCGGTCCTCGGCGGGCGCAGCGAACGTCACCCCGAACACCAACCGGATTTTCGCGCTTCGGCAGATCTCGCCTTCCCTATTCCGGCTGGCGTCCGCGGCACACTAACCGCGGCGTTCACTGGCCGGCAGTACTGCGTACATCCCGACCTGGGTCGTGCCGTGGCGCTCGAGTCGCAGCGTCGTTTCGATGCGGGCGCGGACCGTGAATACACGGTCCGAAGGTCGGGCTGGCTTACACGTTTGCGTGTGGCCCTTGGTGTCGACAACCTGGCGAACGCGGCCGTGTTCGATCAGTGTGGCTTACCGCAGCCGGGCCGCACGCTTCGGGCAGCCGTCAGCCTGAGATAGCTCAGGACGGGCAGCTGCGCATTCAAGCCATGCGCGTGTTGACGTCAGACGCGGCTCGCGGGATCCCTTTGCCGCTGGGCGTCGACTCGCTGAGCTTCGCCTTCCGATAGCGCCTTCGCGTTAGGTGCCGAAAGTCCGCTGGGCGCTGTCGGCGGCTCGTCCCGCGGCTTGCGGCGCACGAACCAGACGAGCCACAGCAGCAGCGGCGGCCCGACGACCCAGAAGGCGATGCTCGTGAGTGACGCGGTTCCGCTCCACGTGGTGCCGCCATCAGCGATCACCGTTAGGCTCAGCCCCTTGTCGCCCGCGCTGGCGTTGAGGCTACCCTTGGCATCGGGGCCTGTCGCTCGCATGATCGCGGCTACAGCGGGGCCGAGTGTAACTCCGGCCAGCAAGAGCCAGTAGCTCAGCCAGGACAGGAGAAGGTGCCGCGGACGCCAGCGCCGAATTGACAGAAGCATACGCCTGATTACGCCGCCAATCTCCGATCTGTGACAAGCGCGGCGATTTGCGTTTGAGAGCCAGCGGACAGGATTGAACTGTCGACCGCCCGATTACGAATCGGGTGCTCTACCACTGAGCTACGCTGGCGAAATCTGGCTCATAGCTCTTAGGTCTCAGCTCTTATCAGTCAGGCGATGCACCCTAAGAGCTAAGGCGTATGACCTAAGACCTATTGGCATGCCCTGGCTCGGATTCGAACCGAGACGCCTTTCGGCACCACCCCCTCAAGATGGCGTGTCTACCAGTTTCACCACCAGGGCCTAACGACTACGGGGCTGACGGGGCTCGAACCCGCGACCTCCGGTGTGACAGACCGGCACTCTAACCAGCTGAGCTACAGCCCCAAACCTAACGAGTAGTTCCTACCCCTAAGGCCTATCCCTAACCCTAGTTGTTCATGACCCCAAGGGGAATCGAACCCCTGTCTGCACCGTGAAAGGGTGCCGTCCTAACCGCTAGACGATGGGGCCCCGACTCTCACCAGATAGCGGTAACGGGATTCGAACCCGTGTTCCAGCCTTGAGAGGGCTGTGTCCTAGTCCCCTAGACGATACCGCCGTACCTAAAACTGCGACCATTTTCAAACATCAAAACAAAGAGCTTCGAGAACCGAGTTGCGAGTGCCGAGTCTTCAGGACGCGATGCTCGCTCCGCCAACTTCCCTTGCGCACACAGGCCCGGAGGGAATCGAACCCCCAACCCCCGGTTTTGGAGACCGGTGCTCTACCAATTGAGCTACGGACCTATTCCATGACCCTATCCCCTATCCCTATCCCCTATCCCCTAGTTGTAAGGGGTGACTGAGGGGACTTGAACCCCCAACCCCCGGAGCCACAGTCCGGTGCTCTAACCTGGTTGAGCTACAGTCACCATGACACGGCGACTACCTGCAGGCGCCGCGATCCTAAAGCGAATCGAAGATTGTAATCGACCCGAGGATGCGTCGCCACACCTTCGCACATGCGACGCCCATCCCTTAGTCCTTAGCGCGCTCCAGGTACTCGCCGGTACTCGGATTCACCCGAACTCGCGTGCCCTGCGGAAGAAACTCGGGAACGTTGATCGTGACACCGTTCTCGAGCTTGGCCGGCTTGAAGGACGCCGTCTTCGTCGCGGTTTTCATCACAGGCGCCGTCTCCACGACCTCGAACGTGAGGTACTGCGGCAGCTGGATACCAATGGGGCGGCCGTCATAGTACTCGGCAACGATGCGCATGTTGGGCACCATCCATTGCGCATTGTCGCCTAACGACTCGGCATCCATCTCCAGCTGATCGTAGTTCTCCGTGTTCATGAAGTGGTACGTGTCGCCACCCTGGTACAGGAACTCGAGCTCGTGCGTTTCCATGGACGCCTTTTCAATAGAGTCGTCCGCGCGAAAACGGTGCTCGAAGTTGCTCCCCGAACGAAGGTTCTTGAGCTTTGTCTGCACCATCGCCCGCAGGTTGCCCGGCGTGTGGTGCCTGAAATCGACGATACGGCAGGGCTGACCCTCGAACACGATCACCATGCCCTTCCGAATCTGAGTTGCTGGAATGGCCATCTCTAAAGACCTCTTTCTAACGTGCAAGTCAAAATAGCCTATCAACTTAGCGGCTCGGAGATAGGCATTCAACTGCGGGCCTTGGCTCTTAGTCCTTAGGCCTTAGCTCTTTGTGGCGGGGCCTAAGGCCTGAGAGCTAACGACTCAGAGCTCGCAGTACCGGCTCCAGCTCCTTCCAGACGTTAGCCGCGACGATTACTGAACCCTGCTCATTCGGATGAATCCCATCCGGTTGGTTCAGATCTGCCTCTCCAGCGACCCCATCCAGCAGAAATGGGATCAATTCGGCATGCCCCTCCCTGGCGACCTCAGGAAACATCGCCCGGAAGGCGGTCGTATACCGCGGACCGAGATTCGGCGGGGCCTCCATCTGTACCACGAACAGTCGCGCATTGGGCTTGAGGAGCGCCGAACGGCGCAGAATCTCGCGCAGGTTCGTGCGCGTGGAGTCGATGTTCAGACCGCGGAGGCCGTCGTTCGCCCCCGTTTCCACAACTATCACATCCGCCGGCTTCTGCAGCAGCCAATCGATCCGACGCAGCGCGCCGGCCGACGTCTCGCCGCTCACGCCAGCGGCAACGACGCTCACGCGATATCCTGCAGAGTCGGCCATGCGCTGCAGAACTCCGGGGTATGCGTCGTACGGATCGAGGCCAAGGCCGGCCGTGAGCGAAGTCCCAACAATGAGGACCGTTGGAGCGGTCGAGTCCCGACGGGCAGCGTGCGACTGCGTCGAGTCGGACGACGAGTCAACGACTGCCTGCTGACTCTCGTTAGGTAGGTTGCGCGAATCGCGCTCGCCGCAAGCGAGCGCTACGCCCAGGAAAAACCACGTCATTCTACGCATGCTCATTGCACGAAACCTAACGAAAGAATTCGACAGCGGAGCGCACCACCTCACCGTTCTGCGCGACGTGACGTTCGAGATCCCACAGGGCGAGTTCATCGCGGTGGTGGGCCCTTCTGGAAGCGGCAAGACCACGCTGCTCGGCCTGCTCGCTGGGCTCGATACCCCGACGCGCGGTCAGGTGATCCTCGACGGCATCGATATCACCAACTTGTCCGAAGATGCGCGAGCGCGCCTGCGTGGCGAGAAGGTTGGATTCGTTTTTCAGACGTTCCAGCTGATCCCGACGCTCACTGCGTTAGAGAACGTGCAAGTGCCGCTGGAGTTGCGCGGCGAGCGCAACGCCGAGTCGCGCGCGCGTGAGTTGCTCAATCGCGTCGGGCTGGCTGATCGCGTGGAGCATCTTCCTACTCAGCTGTCGGGAGGCGAACAGCAGCGCGTCGCGCTGGCTCGCGCATTCGCCAACCGTCCACGCATTCTGTTCGCCGACGAGCCGACCGGGAATCTCGATGGCACCACGGGCGAACGCATCGTCGCGCTGCTCGAGGAGCTGAACAAGGAGGCAGGGTCCACCATCGTCCTCGTGACACATGACGTCGCGCTCGCGGAGCGCGCGCGGCGCCTGATCCGACTGCGCGACGGTGTTGTCGTGGAAGATCGCTTCGCATCCGGCAACGGAAGCAAGCCATGACGGGTCCGCGTTCGACGTTCCTTCGACTCGCAAGAGTCTCCTGGTGGGAGAGCCGCACGACTCGGCGGAAGCTGGCGCTGTACATGTCGGCTATTTCGTTAGGCGTCATGGCGCTTGTGGCGATCGACTCGTACGCCGCGAACGTCCAGCGCACGGTGCGGGCGCAGTCGCGCGCATTGTTAGGCGGCGACCTGTCGGTCTCTTCCAACCGAATCCTCCCGCCAAAGACCGACTCGCTCTTCGATTCGCTTGCGGCCGCGGGCTTCGGCGTCGCGCGGGTCACCGGTTTCGGCTCCATGGCGCTATCACCCAGATCAGGCGGAACGCGCTTCTCGCAGGTGCGCGCGGTGACGCCGAACTGGCCGCTCTACGGCGAAGTCACCACAAAGCCGCCTGTGCCGCTGGATACGCTGCACAGAGGACGCGTCGCGCTCGTCGACACGACGCTTCTCGTCGCGATCAACGCGCAGATCGGTGACAGCATTCAGCTGGGCTACGCGAACTTCCTCGTCGCCGGCACCCTCGACAAGGTTCCCGGAGAGCCGGACATCGCATCGGCGATCGGCCCACGCGTCCTCATCGGCAGCGAATACGCGCAGGCTACTGGGCTGCTCGTTTTCGGCAGTCGCCTGGATTACGACGTGTTCGTCAAGGCGCGCAGCGCAGACGGCGACGGCCCTGCCCTGGCGAAGATCTCGCAGCGGCTGCGCGACCAGCAGCTGCGCGCTCGCACAGTCGCGCAGAGCGAGTCGCGCATGAGTGACTCGATCAACGAGCTGTCCAGTTTCCTCGGCATCGTCGGCATCGTCGCGCTCTTGTTAGGTGGCATCGGCGTCGCGAGCGGCGTGCATGCCTGGGTCGTGCGCAAGATCGACATCGTGGCTGTGCTGCGCTGCCTGGGCGCGACCGGTCCGCAGGTCCTGCTCATGTACAGCGCACAGGCGGCGCTCATGGGATTGGCGGGAGCCGCACTCGGCGCCGTCCTTGGAGTTGGGGTGCAATTCATGCTCCCCAGCGCGATCGGCGGATTCATGCCGGTGGACGTCCGACCGCAGCTGGAATGGCTCGCCATCGCAAAGGGCATGGCGTTAGGCTTGTGGATCGCGCTCGCGTTCGCCCTGCATCCGCTTATCACGCTGCGCCGCGTCTCGCCGCTGCAGGCAATTCGACGCGACGCCGATCCGGTGCCGATACGTCGCGGCTGGCGCGACCCGTATCGCCTGGCGGTGAATCTCCTGCTCGTCGGGACAGTGCTGGCAGTCGCCGCGACTCGCTCCGAGACATGGAGTGACACTTTCGGCGTGAGCGCCGGAATCGCCGCGGTGCTCGGCGTGCTCATCGCGAGCGCCAGTCTCTTGTCGTGGGTCGCGCGCCGGACGCTACGGGCCGGCTGGCCGTACGTCATGCGCCAGGGCGTGGCCAATCTCTATCGGCCGGCCAATCAGACGCGCGCGGTAGTGCTCAGCCTGGGGTTCGGCTCGTTCCTGCTGAGCACACTCTACCTCGTGCAGTCCAACTTGTTAGGCGATCTCCGGCGCATCAGCGCCGAGTCGCGCGGCAATCTCATTCTGTTCGACGTGCAGGCGGATCAGGTGCAGGGCGTCGATTCGATCGTGCGC
>DATBKN010000047.1:0-4306 GCA_036555845.1 Gemmatimonadaceae bacterium
CACAACGGCGACGCGCAGCGCGCTGGCTTCCTCGGCTTCCATGCTAGGAATGCGCGCAACAACGGCGTCGAGCAAGTCACCCGATTGCTTGCCGTTCGCCGCCGATACAGGAAGCGGATCGCCGGCACCTAACGAAAAGAACTCGAACCAGTCGGCGCGCGACGGATCGTCCACTTTGTTCGCGACGACAACAAATGGCTTCTGTGATTCGCGCAGCATGGCAGCGAGCTTCGCATCGATGGGATGCAGCCCCGTCTGCGCGTCGACGACGAGCAAGAGCAAGTCGGCTTCCGCGATCGCCTGCTGCACCTGCCGACGTACTTCGGCATCGAGCGGCGCGCGCGGGTCATCCGTGATGCCGCCCGTATCGACGAGCCAGAACGATGAGCCGTTCCACTCCGCGCGGCCGAAATGTCGATCCCGCGTGGTGCCGGCTTCTTCTGCGACGATCGCGGCTTGCGTGCCGACGATGCGGTTGAAGAGCGCGGACTTGCCTACGTTCGGCCGGCCGACGATTGCGACGACGGGTATGCGCATCGCGCTTGCCTTGACCCGTTAGGCCGCGTCAGCGCCGACGGGCCGCGCGTGCAGCGCTTCGCCCGACAGCGCGTCGATGAAGTCGTACGACGGAAAGACCGGCATAGTGCACGCTCGGCGCACAGCCACCAGCGTGTCGTCGTCCAGGAAGACGCCGTTCTCGTTGATCGTCTCCGCTGGGATCAACGCGAGATCGACGTCGAAGCGCCCGACAAGCGCGGAGCGAATGTCGGCGCCGACGAGCAAACCGGCCGTCGTCGTTGTTGGACCGAAGAGCGAATTGACTGCACGGATCAACTCGAAGCGCACACCGGTACGCCGCGCAATGCTGTCGAGTAGCTCAGGCATCATGGGAGCCATCGCCGTTCCTGTGACAACCGCCACGCGGCAGCCATCGAGTCGCGGCAGCTCTTCCAGATGCTCGGCGACGCGCGCGCGCAGATGCG
Organism: Gemmatimonadaceae bacterium; assembly: GCA_036555845.1. Taxonomy (GTDB): domain Bacteria; phylum Gemmatimonadota; class Gemmatimonadetes; order Gemmatimonadales; family Gemmatimonadaceae; genus DASYRX01. The sequence continues at coordinate 984 of DATBKN010000047.1, forward strand.
CGACTGCGCCCACGCCGTTTTCAATCTGTGCGAACTCACCATAGAACTCGGGACCTGGCAGCGCACGGCCGGCGAGCAGATACAACTCATCCGATCCGTAGACCCAGGTCTCTCCACGTTCCGCGCGCGCACGTTCGCCCCAGCGCTCTGCCGTCGCGATGAGTCGTTCCGCGTCGTCAGGCGACATCGACTTGCCGGTGTAGAGGTGGGAGAACTGCGTCAGACCGACCGGCACGATCGCGACCGAAAGCACCGAATCGCCAAAGGACCAGAGATCCGTGAGCGATTGCTCGAGAACCTCGTTGTCGTTCAGTCCTGGCACGATGACCATCTGGGCGTGAAAGCGGATGCCGCCGCTAGCCAGCCGCGTGAGCTGCTCGATCACGTTAGGTACGCGTGGGTTGTTCAGCAGCTTCTTACGCGCTTCCCACGGCGTGGCGTGCACCGAGACGTATAACGGCGACAGGCGATAGTCGAGGATACGCTGGTAATCGCGCTCCTTGAGGTTCGAGAGGGTCGCGAAGTTCCCGTAGGCAAATGACAGGCGGTAGTCGTCGTCGCGGATGTAGAGCGGCTTGCGCAGTCCTTTTGGCAGGCCTTCGATGAAGCAGAACTCACAGCGATTGGCGCAGCGCCTAACTGTTGGCGGCTCCAGCTCCACGCCGAATGGTTCACCGAGGTCGCGCTCGATTTCGAAGACGACGGTTTCGCCGGACGGGTGGCGCGCCTCCAGCTCGATCGACTCGTCGGCGCTGAGGAACTCCCAGTCGAGGAAATCATCGAGCGCGCGCCCGCCGATCGTGAGGAGCTCTGTACCAGGCACAATGCCCAGTTCCTCTGCGATGCTTTGAGCAGCAACACGTGCGACGCGGACCATGTTTGAGGCGAAGTGGGAGCGCAGCTCGTCGCCTCAAAAGGCGCTGCCGAGCTTCAAGCAACGTAGCACCTCAGAGTCCCGAAAGCAATGCAGCGCAACAAGTTGTCGCGCCTTGCCTCGCGCTGCTGCTAAAGTCTCTGAAAGCAGAACGGCGCGAGCCGTGTGGCCCGCGCCGTCGCGTCTTCCTTCGCGTTAGGCGAAGGTCACATCGGGTTCAGCGGTGCGTATTTGAAGGCGATGATCCCTGGCCCCTCGACTTCCAGGCGGAAGGACTTGCTGCGACCCGCCTCCACGCCTTCGACTGACGCCTCTTTGCTGACAACCGTCTCACCCTTCTCGTCCAAGAAATCGAACTTGAGCGTGTAACTCTTGGTCTCCTTGCCCTTGTTCTCGACCATGCCACCGAGCGTGTGCTTGGTGCCGTCGTGCGAGAAGAGCGTGAACGACACGCGAACTGTGGCTTCGTTGTAGCGGTTGAAGTACTTCAAGAGCGAGTCGTTCACTGTCTGGAAGGTCTTCACTTCCGGCGCCGTCTGCGGCTTTCCTTTGGCCGCGTCGCGCGCCTGCTCTGCCTTCTTGCGGTAGTAGAGCGCCCAGAGCTGGTAGACTTCCGGATTCTCAGGATCGACAGTCTGCAGTGTCGTTAGGACTGGCGGCATGCGATCGTGCTCCTGCGCCTGGTCCAGAATCGTGGCCAGGTTGAACAATCCGTCGCGGTAGTACGGGTTCTTTTTCAAGCCCACGTCGAACAGCTTGATCGCTTCGGCTTTCTTGCCGCTGCGGAAGGCTGCGACGCCGCCTTCGAAGAGATCCGAGTACGAGTACTTCTCAGGATCGGCGGCCATTCTTGCGAACAGAGCGTTCGCGAGCGTGCTGTCACCCGCCATCATCTTGATGCGCGCGAGCTCTGCTTCAGCACGCGCCTCGCTCGGGAATTCCTTGATCGTTGCTTCGAGCAGCGACGCGGCGTTGTTGAGCATTGTCGTCTTCTCGGCGCCCTCCAGCGTTTCCGCGTGGGACGCCATCATCTGCACCAGGCTCATCGTGACGGCCTTGCGCTCGTTCACCTGTGACGTGTCCTGCGCCATCAGGATGACCATCTTGTGGAACGCTTCGATCGCGCCGGGCATGTCGTTGTTCGTCTGCTTGACGTTGCCGAGCACGTTGTAGGCGATGTGCGAGTAGCGGTAATTGTCGTACACGACAAGCGACCGCTCCGCGAGCATCACCGCGGAATCGAGCGAGCGAGCATTGTAAGCGTTCACAGCCTTGTCGAGCAGCGGCGCGGCCGCGCGGCGGCGATACGCTTCAGTCTCGTCTTTGCACTGCGGCATCGCGGCTTCGACGACATCGAAGGCGGTGTCGGCGGCAGCGAGTAGATCGATCTGGCCTTCGGGGCTGGTCGTGAAACCGGCTGTCTGACGCGAGATCACTTCGGACCCGTTAGGCACGATGGCGAGATTCACCATGGCCTTGCCGTAGACGAAACTGCGCCCGACGGAGTTGTCGATCTTATCCCAATTCTGCGAGAGCGTTTTCACGGCGCTCTGCAGGTTCTTCATTTTGTCTTCGGTCTTGCCGATCAACTCGGCTTTCACGATTGCATTGGCCGCGTCTTTGACAGGTCGCGGCTTGCTCTCGTCGATCTCACACTTGGCACCAGCTTGTGCAGCGGCCGTGCCGGTGCTGAGCACAGCAAACACCGCCCCGATAGCGAAGTTTCGGGCGTGTGACATTCTCATTCTCCTAGAGTCGTTGTGCGGCGTGCATGCCGGCACGCAGTGAAGGTGTTTTACCCACGTGTGGTTACTCGCGTTCCGATAAGGTTAGCGCCAACGCGGCCAACTCTGCTACAGGGCGACCGCTTTCAACTGCAAGCTTTTTCAGATCTTCCAGCTCCGGCTTGACCCGCCGCTCTCCGTTGGGGAGCGTGGAGACCTTCAGCCGAACATCGTGATCGAGGACCCTGATCCTGCGTTCTTCCCGGGCGAGCACGGCGCGCTCGATGGGAACTCGCCGAACGCCTAGCGTTGTCGTGTGTGCGAAGAGCGCGTACTCGAGCCGACTGGCGTCGTGCGCCCGAGCAAGGACCTCGATGCGCGACCCCAGGCGTCCCTTCTTCATCTGCACGGCCGAAACTGTGACGTCCAGTGCGCCGGCCGTGCGAAGCGCTTCCGCGGCGACCGCGATGTGCTCCGGCGTCATGTCGTCGATGTCCGTCGCGAGTTGAACGACGTATTCGAGGCCGGAACCGTGAGCCGGGACCACATCCGCCAGGATGAGGCGCAAGACGTTAGGCCGTCCTGGTAGCTCCTTCGTTCCAGCGCCATATCCGTCTCGTCGCGGGATGATCGTCTGCGGTGGCGGCCCCGCGCTCAATACGCGGATGAGGGCGGCGCCCGTTGGGGTTACGAGCTCGCCGGATCCGGGCGGACCCATACGCACG
>DATBKN010000048.1:0-4919 GCA_036555845.1 Gemmatimonadaceae bacterium
AAGCAGCGACTTCGCACGCTCCTGGTTGCGATCGAAGTCGCGGCGTCTGTGATGTTGCTGATTTCGTCTGGGCTGCTGATTCGCGCGATCGTACGGGTCCAGGGGATAGACCCGGGCTTCGAGTCCGACGGCGTTTTGACGTTGCGGACCGCGCTGCCGACTCCCCGGTACGACGATCCCGTGCGCCGCGCCAGCTTCTACAGTCGCGTCCTAACGAGTGTGCGTGCGCTCCCCGGCGTCGACCAGGCTGCCTACACCAGCGGCCTCCCGATGGTGATGACGGGAGGCATCGCTGGCGTCGTGGTTCCGGGCAGAGAAGTGCGCAGCGGGCGCCGTCAGGGTGTGAGTATCCGCTTCGTCACCTCGCAGCTCTTCGGGGCGCTGCGGATTCCGGTGCGTCGCGGGCGCGACGTGGAGGAAAGCGACACGCCCGAGCGCCCGCTCGTCGCCGTGGTGAGCGAATCGTTCGTCGAGCGCTACTGGCCTAACGAGGACCCGATTGGCAGGACATTCGAGATCCGTTCGCAAAACCGCACTGTTGTCGGCGTAGTTGCTGATATCAAAGTTCGCGGCCTCGAGCGAACGAGTGAGCCGCAGGTGTACGTCCCGGCCACGCAACCGCCCGATTCGCTGGGCGACATCTATGTACCGAAAGACCTCGTGATTCGCGCGTCGGCCACGGCGATGACGCTCCTTCCTCGGATTCGCGACATTGTGCGCCAGGTGGATCCGGAGCAACCGGTGTCGAACGTGCGCATGATGGCCGGCGTGATCGGTGCTCAGACCGCCGAGCGGACCGCGCAGCTTCGCGTGCTTGGCGCGCTGGCGATCCTCGCGCTGTTACTGGCCGGAGTCGGAATCCACGGGCTCCTCGCGTTTACGGTGGCGCAACGGAGTCGTGAGATTGGTGTCCGAATATCGTTAGGAGCCGAGCCCTCGCTCGTGGCTCGCATGATAGTGGGTGAAGCAGCCCGGATGGCGATCATCGGGCTGGTGCCGGGCATTCTCGGTGCATACGCGGCCGCGCGTGGAATGAGCGCCTTGCTCTTCGGCGTGCGTCCGGACGATCCGGTGACTTTTGTGGCGACAGCTGTGATTTGCCTAACGACGGCCGTTGTGGGAGCGCTGCGTCCGGCGCTGCGCGCGGCTAGTATTAGCCCGATTTCCGCTCTCAAAGCCGACTGACGGAGGAAGACATGATTCGTACCACAGTGCTCGCATTCGCTCTCACCGTAACCGCTGCCACATCGGCACTTGGTCAAACTGCCGCCGACAGCGGTGCGATCAGACAGACAGCCCTCGACTACATCGAAGGATGGTACGAGGGAAATGGTGAACGAATGGAGCGCGCGCTTCACCCCGAGCTTGCCAAGCGCATCGTCAACACCGACCCGCGCAACGGACGCAACAGCCTTGGCCAGCAGAGCGCGATGACGCTCGTGCTGAACACGCGAAGAGGTGGCGGCAAGGAGACGCCGGCGGCGCAGCAACGCAAAGACGTGCGCATTCTGGACATCTTCGGCAATACCGCCAGCGTGCGCATTGACGCTTCTTCGTGGGTAGACTACCTGCACGTCGCCAAGTGGCAGGGCCGCTGGGTGATCGTGAACGTGTTGTGGGAGATGCGCCCGCAGTAGCGCTCGAGGGCGCATCACGCGGCGTCCAACGAACGTGCACGCTGAGCGGCGGGCTGCTAGTCTTTGAGTAGTTCGAGGTTCCCCTGCCGCCGGACGATGCGTGGGAAATGATTTACTAGAAGACTTAGAAGAAGCACTCGGCGGCGCGTACGTGCTCGAAAGGGAGCTCGGCGGCGGCGGGATGAGTCGTGTCTTCCTCGCTCAAGATCGCGCGTTAGGCAGACAGATCGTAGTCAAAGTTCTCTCGCCCGACCTCCTTGCGGGTGTCAACCGAGAGCGTTTCGAGCGCGAAGTCCAACTCACTGCGCGGTTGCAGCATCCGCACATCGTGCCGATTCTGAGCTCGGGCGAGGTCGCCGGCATTCCGTACTATACTATGCCGTTCGAGGAGGGCGAATCGCTGCGCGTGCGCCTGGCACGCAGCGGCGCGCTGCCGGTCAGCGAAGCCGCGAGCATCCTCCGCGACGTGGCGAGGGCGCTCGAATTCGCGCACGAGAAGGGCATTGTTCACCGCGACATCAAGCCCGAGAACATTCTCCTCGTCGGCAGCACGGCGGCAGTCGCGGACTTCGGTATCGCCAAGGCGCTCGCGACGTCACGAGCGGTAGCCGGTGGAAGCGCGCTAACTGAGTTCGGCGTCGCGCTGGGCACACCGCAATACATGGCGCCCGAACAGGCCGCGGCAGAAGAGACGTTGGATCACCGCGCCGATCTCTACTCGTTCGCATGTGTGGCGTACGAAGTATTGACGGGTGAGCCTCCGTTCGTCGGTTCGCCGTCCGTCATGATCCGCGCGCACTTCGTAAATACCCCCACACCGATCACCGCGAAACGCGCCGACGTACCCGAGGCGCTCGCCACAGTAATCTCACGCTGCCTCGAAAAGGACCCGAACGATCGACCCGCCAACGCGCGCGAAATCATCTCCGTGCTCGATCGCGTCGCATCAAACGGGGCTGCACAGGACGGCAACGACCCGCAGACAGACAGCTCCGGAGTCTTCACGCTTGCGGTGCTGCCCTTCACGAACTTGAGCCCGGATGCGGATAACGAGTATCTCGCGGATGGGTTGACGGACGAGCTCATCACCGATCTCTCCATGCTCAAGACCCTGCGCGTGATCTCGCGTCAGTCGGCCATGCGCCTCAAGGGCAGCGACAAGGACGTCCGCACGATCGCGCGAGAGCTGGGCACGCGCTACGTGCTCACCGGTGGCGTCCGGCGGTTTGGCGCAGAGGTGCGTATCACCGCGCAGCTCGTCGATGCGCGCGTGGACGCACAGCTCTGGGCCGACAAGTTCAGTGGAACGTTCAGCGACGTGCTCGTTATGCAGGAGCGGCTCTCGCGCCAGATCGTGGACGCGCTTCGACTGCGGCTCACGCCGGCGGACGAGCAACGTATGGCAAACCGTTCGATCGCTGACGCACGCGCGTACGATCTCTATCTGCGCGCGCGGCAGCAGATCTGGAGCTTCAGCGGTCCGGCGCTCGACCGCGCCCTGCAGCTCATCCGACAAGCTCAGGAGATCGTCGGCGAGAATGAGCTACTCCTCGCGGCCGAAGGGATGATCTTCTGGCAGTACGTGAACGTGGGACTGCGTCCGGCAACGGCGTACGACGAGTACCTGCGTCAGGCCGACGCGTGCGTGACGCGGATGTTCGCACTCAATCCAGAATCGTCGAAAGGCTATTCCCTGCGTGGCTCAATTCGCAGCAACCGCGGCGACCCAGCCGGAGCCATCCGAGACTACAAGCGTGCGCTGGCGCTGGATCCTAACGACGCAGAATCGCTGCTCTGGCTTGGCTACGCCTACGCGGTTGCGGGACAGATACAGGTTGCCATTGCGGTCACCGATCGCTTGTTGCAGGTGGATCCCCTCACGTCGATCAATATCGTTATGCGCGGCATGATGTCGATGTTCGACGGTCGCTTTGATGATGCGCTCCAGTGGTCGCAACGCTCTGTCGACGTCGATCCGGACAATCCGACCAACCAGACGATGCATGCCTACATGCTCGCCGCGAATCAGCGACGTGAGGAAGCAATCACGATCCTGGAGCGTGTCGCGCGTAACACGCCCGAGATGGGATGGGCGCGGCTTGCAGACGCAATGGCCAGCGCGCTTCGCGCTGACCGCGATGGTGTCCTTCGGATCATGACGCCAGAACTTCGCGCGATGGCCTGGCGAGACGACCTTTTTTGCTGGTGGTCTGCCAATTGCTTCGCACTCGTTGGTGAGACCGAAGCGTCCCTCGACTTCCTCGAGCGCGCAGTTGCGTTAGGCATCATCAACTACCCGTTTCTCGCGCAGCACGAGCGCTGTCTCAGTAGTATTCGCAGCGAGGAGCGGTTTGGCCGCCTGATGGAGAACGTGCGAAAGGCGTGGGAGGTGTTCGACGCGTGATGCCAGGACCTAAGCGTGTCGCATGCTTCGCACGATCGCACGTCTTCAATCGTTAGGCGCCGCGGTGCACGCCCATCGACATCGGTGAAGCCATAGGTCTGCGCGACAGCGGCGGTCACCAGGCACTGCCCGTTCCAACGCGCCACGTCAGGATCCGCCGCGAGTGCAGCGACGGCACGACCCTGGAATTCGGGACTCTCCGAATTGCTCAGATCGAAAACACCGGCAGCCAGCACCCCTTCCGTTCGTACCAGGCCCGGATACAGCGAAACGATCGTGATGCCATGCGCTTTGAGCTCATGCGCGGCATCAGAACGTTCTTTCAGCATGCGTGACGAGAGCATGGACCATGATCTAGGGTAACGCGGTGCGGCCGGCGAATTTCTTGAGCGCGGCTGCAAAGACGTCCGGCTGATCCAGCCAAATGTTCACCGCAGCGTTAGGCACGACCTGAATCTCGACCGTGCTCCGCCCTTGCGCCGGCTTCCAGCTCTCCTGGAACATCATTTTGAGATAGCTCGTGCGCGGATCACTCAGGATATGCTCAGTAAACCCAGGTTCGAGGACCAGAAGCGGCGCGCGAATGCTGTCCAGCTTCGGCGCAAACTCCGTTGCGTAGAAATCGGACAGGTAGCGCATCATGATCGGCAGCGGTACCAACGACTGTTCGCGCCATAGTCGCGTCGCGTGCCAGGAGTCGACTGAATACGTGTGCGGTAAGTAATTGTTCGCGTGCCATGTCGAATCGGTGACGAAGCGGAAGAACTGCGGAACCAGGAAGCGATCGACAGACGCGGCGCGCTGCGCCGGAGTGGATGGTGTGCGCCCGGTTGTGTCCGCGCGTGATGGCCAATAGCGACTCAGCTCCGCGCCGGCGA
>DATBKN010000049.1:0-7828 GCA_036555845.1 Gemmatimonadaceae bacterium
GCCATCGCCGAACCGTGCTGCCTAACGGCTGGAGAGGTGTACTTCAATCCGCCGGACTATCTGTCTGGCGACGGCGACATCTACGGAAAAGGGTCTGCTGTACTGCACACGCTGCGATACGTCCTGGGTGATTCGACGTTCTTCACTGTCTTGCGGCGTTTTTTGTATCCGACGCGCGCGTCCGAGCGGGTGACCGACGGTTCGCAAGTGCGATTGGTGACGACGGACGATTTCATTAGAACCGCCGAGCGGTACGCCAAACAACCGTTAGGCTGGTTCTTCGACGTGTACGTGCGGCAACCGGCACTGCCGCAACTCGTAGTTGAGCGAACGGACGACACGATCTCGCTTCACTGGGAAGCGCCGCGCGGACGGCCGTTTCCGATGCCAATCGACGTCGAGATTGACGGCGTCACTCGGCGCGTGAAGTTCACAGATCATCGGACGCAGCTGCGCGTGCCCGCAAAGGCGCAGGTACGAGTTGATCCAAAGGGCTGGGTCTTTCGGGTGATGGAATGAGCGACGCTCCGAGCACGACCTGGGCCCAAACGGTCGACGTCGAGACGCCGGAGCTAGTCGTACTTACGTACACGGTCGCGGGCGTCGGATCACGCGTCGCGGCGGCGCTGATCGATTACGGCATCTGCCTGCTCGGCTATGCGGCCGTTCTCATCGGGCTGACTTCGTTAGGCGCTCGTAACGGCCTTGGTGATGCGGCGCGCGGCGCTGCGTGGGCGGGTGCGCTGTTGTACCTGCTCCTGTTCGCGATTCTGTGGGGTTACTACGTGTTATTCGAAGGGCTCGCGGACGGACAGACGCCTGGTAAGCGCTTGCTGCGACTACGCGCGGTCCGTGACGGCGGCTACTCTGTGACGTTCGGCGCATCCGCCGTGCGAAACCTCGTTCGCCTGCTCGACATGCAGCCGCTTTTTACCTACGGCGTGGCGATCGCCAGCGTGATGCTCACGAAACGTGGCAAGCGGTTGGGCGACCTGGCAGCCGGCACCATCGTTGTGCGCGAAGGACTCGCGGCGCGAACAGCTCCTGCGGCGACGCGGCCGCGAGCGGGCCAGACACCGGAAGGTACTGTCGCATCGGTCGCTCGCCTAACGAATGATGAATTCACGGTTCTGGAGCGCTTCGCCGAGCGCCGAGCGGATCTTACGCCGGCTCGCCGTGCAGCACTCGCGGAGCAGATTGCCGCGCGCCTCGCTCCAGCGCTGGCGGATGTCGCAGGTGCGACTGCGCTGAGCAGGCTCGTGACGCTGTACGAAGCTGAACGATCGGCTCGTGCGCGCGGAGCGGTGGCGATTCGCGAGACCGGCGCGGCACGCGAACGCCACGCGATCGTGGCGGCGGGCTCCAAAGCATGGAGCGGGTTCGCGGCGAGGCTTCAGGTCGCGCAAAGCGGAGGACTGAAGCGACTCAACGAAACGGAAGTGCGCGAGTTCGTCGAGCAGTATCGCGACGCCGCCAACGACCTGGCCCGGCTGCAAACTGCGTCGCGCGGACGGCAGGACGCGGATGTCTTCTTTCTCACGCGCCTGGTCGCGGCAGCACACAATCTGTTGTATCGCGGCACGGCGGTTACGTTAGGCGGTGCGTTGCGCGCAGTGGCGCTGGACGGCCCGCGCGAGGTGCGTCGTTCCTGGCGACCGATTCTGCTCGCTGCGCTCGTCTTCTTCGCACCGGCCGTGATCGCGCATGTTGCTGTCGTGCGTGACCCGAGTGTGGCTGAAATCTTTCTGCCGCCGGGGATGCTCGATCGCGCCGAAGCGGGCGTCGAGCGCGCGAAGAAGGGCACGGGCTACATCGAGGATCCGCAGCTATTTCGTCCAGTCATGGCGAGCACAATCATCGCCAACAACGTGCAGGTGACGTTCGCTGCATTTGCTTTCGGCCTAACGGCAGGCATAGGGACCCTCATTCTGCTCCTGACGAACGGAGTGTCAATCGGTGGGGTGATGGGGCTGTATGCGTCGAAAGGGATCGCGTCTTTGTTGATCAAGTTCGTGGCGCCGCATGGCGTGCTGGAACTGACAGCGATCTGTATTGCCGGTGGTGCGGGACTGCTGCTCGCCGCGGCGCTCGTTCTCCCGGGTGAGCGCACGCGTCGTCGCGCGCTCGTGGAAAACGGCCGCCGAGCAATCCAGCTCATTGGCGTGTCGTCGGTGATGCTCGTTGTTGCAGGCGCGCTCGAAGGATTCGTCTCGCCGATCCCTTCGTGGTCGTTAGGCGCCAAGCTCGCCGTGTCGGCGGCGACCGCCGTGCTGCTCGTTCTCTACCTCAGCGCCAACCGCACGAGCAAACCAGAAGCGAAAGCAACGAGCGGCCAATCGACGGATCTGCTGGCGCTGCAGCCCGGAGTGACTACAACGAACCTCGTGCCTTGATCTCCAGGTAACGGTTGATCACGGCCGCTGTCATGGTTTGCGGCGAGACATCCAGGACGGTCACGCCGGCGCGGCGCATCCGCTCCAGTGCTTCGCGCCGAGCCAGGATCAGCTCTTCGGCAGCGGCGCTCTCGAAAAGGCCAAGCTCCCTGGCTCGAGCAGCTGGCTGAGGACGCAAGGCAGCTGCCTCGAAGAGCGCGTCGTTACGCAGTGCGACGACAACGACAAGGTGTCGAGCCGAACTGCGCGTGACGTAAGCGATCAGCGCGCGTGACGCACGCGTATCGATCACATCGGTGAAAAAGACAATCAGCGCTCGGCGGCGCTGGTGTGTCGCGAGGTGGCGAAAGGCGCCGGCGTAATCCGGTTCCGTGAGCGTGGGCCTAACGGGTATCAATGCCGTTCGGATGGCGCCGAGCGCTGCTTTGCCTCGCTGCGCAGCAACGAAGGCGCGCACGCGATCGTCGAACACCAGCGCTCCAACTCGATCGCCAGTGGTCGCGGCGACGTCAGTGAGCACGAGCGCAGCCGAAAGTGCGTGCTCGAAGCGGGAAAAGTCGCCGGCGACCTGGGTCATCGAACGGCCGGCTTCAATCAGCGCAAAGACACTCTGCGACTGCTCCACTGAGTACTCGCGCACGATGTGTTTGCCGCGGCGACCGGTCGCTTTCCAATCCATGTGCCGTGGGTCGTCGCCGGGGACATAGTCGCGAAGTCCGGCAAACGCGCGTCCGTCGCCACGCCGCTTGATCACGCGCACACCGGCGCTCTGCAGCCTGTGTTGAATCGCGAGCAGGCGAAAGCGACGGACCTGCGCGATGGACGGAATGACCAGGAGGCTGTCGTCAGGCGCAAAGACATCGCGCGCACCTAACAAGCCGAGGCGAGACTCGCTGACGAGCGCGACGCGACCGAGCGCGTGTTCACCACGGGCCATCGGAATCAATTGCAGCGGGATCTCGAGTCTGCTGCCGGCAGGCAGCTGCACCACGACGTCGTGCCGCTGCGATTGAATTGCGGCTGGAAGCTCGTCGCGCAATGTCGTTCGTGCCGGCCAGCGCCATCGCGACGTCAGCTCATATGAGCCAGCGATCGCTTCACCGAGGCCGGCTCGCGCGGGGAACACGCGCGTCACGGAGAGTGCGCGGCGCGTCGGCAGCATGAGGAAGTCAATGGCCAGCGTAAAGAGCACGATGGCACCCGTCGCGATAACGATGATAGCAGCGATCGATGGAGGGAGAAACCAAATGAGCGATAGCGCCGCGATCACCCACGCCAGGCGCCGGCGTGGGACGACGCGAATTCGGGGCGCTACTGCGCGCGCCTCTTCGTCTGTCATTTGGGGGCGACGACGCGCGTCAGGATTGCGGTGAGGACGTCGTCGACAGAGCGACCTTCCACCTCGACCTCAGGCGCGAGGGTGATTCGATGGCGCAGGGCGGCGGGTGCGCGACTCTTGGCGTCGTCGGGGACCGCGTAATTGCGGCCATCGAGGACCGCAGCCGCGCGTGCGGCGCGCATGAGGGCGACAGTCGCGCGAGGTGATGCACCTAGCGCGATGGCCGGATCGGACCGGGTAGCGCGGGTGATGTCGGCGATGTAAGAGCGGAGCTCAGGGGCCACACGCACTCCGTCCACGAGCCGACGCAGGGCCAGCGCCTGCTCCTGCGAGACGACGGGCTGGATGCCTAACGTGGGCTCGCGCTCGGGATCGAAGCCACTCTCGTGCAGAGCGAGCATCTCCAGCTCGGCCTCGGCCGACGGATAGGGGACGACAGCCTTGAGCAGGAAGCGATCGAGCTGGGCCTCGGGAAGCGGATACGTCCCTTCGTGCTCGACGGGGTTCTGTGTAGCGTAGACTGTGAACAAGGGATCCAGCGCGCGTGAGACACCATCGACCGTCACCTGGCGCTCGGCCATTCCTTCGAGCAGAGCGGCCTGAGTTTTGGCCGGCGCCCGGTTGATCTCATCGGCAACGAGGATGGCTGTGAAGATCGGGCCTGGTTGGAACTCGAAGCCGCGCGCCGGATCGCGCAGCAGGCTCACACCGGTGACGTCGGAGGGCATGAGATCGGGCGTGAACTGAATGCGCGCCGACTTGATGCCTAACGCGGCGCTGACGGCGCGCACGAGCAGGGTCTTGGCGGTGCCCGGGACGCCTTCGATCAACAGGTGACCGCGAGCCAAGAAGACGACCAAGGCATCGTCGATGGCGGCGGATTGCCCAATGATTCGTGACGAGACGGCACGATGAATTTGCTGGAGCAATAGCGCGCCGGCGTCCAACGTCAGGTCGGAGGTCGGAGGTCTGAGGTCGGAGGTCATGAACGGTGTGTGAGAAGATCGTGCTCGATCCGTCGGAGCGCTTCACCAACGCGCGTGAAATCCTTTCGCAGCATTTGCTCTCCGAGCGCGTTCTGGGCAAGCGCAATGTCCTCACGACGATCGGGCAGTCGTTCGTAAACCCAGGCGAGAAAGTCTTCGTCTGTTAGATCACGCCGCGCGCCGCCGAAGCGATGCTCCGTGCGGCGGCGAACACCGCGCAGCAAACGACGGGTCGCAGTGCGGGTTGCGTGTACCTGCCAGTACGCGCGCGCGAGCGCGTCCACGTGTTCGAGCGGCGAGCGGCGCTCGATGCGCTCAGGGTCCCGCGGAGCGAGCGAGCGTGGACCTAACGCAAGAAGGAGCACGATTCCTGCGACGCCAAGTTGGGCCAGCGCCTTGCCGGACGAGGTGTTGCGCAGGTAGCGCGTGATCGCGCGCGTAGTGCCGGGCCTAACGCCGTTCCCCTGGTGGTATTCGTCGAAGACGAGCGTCGTGCGTGCCGAAGGCCCTGCTGGTCCGCGCAAGTACTCGAACATACGAACGACGAGTACGGCGGCATCCCAGGCGCACATGCGCAGGTTTTCGTTGCGAAAGAGATCGACGTCGCCGACAACGATCACCCGGCCACGCCCAAGATTGAATCCAATCACGGCCGGGCGGACCGACGGCGTTAGGCTGTCCCGCTCGGCGGCATCGATGCGCACGGACACGAGCGTGTCGACCGGCGCGCGGATCGACCCTGAGTCTTCGACGGCGAGGAGATAGAGGCTGCGCCCCTGGAACGATGTGATGACTCGGTCCGAGAACGGGTTCGGAGTCACACACGATTCACCGGCGGGCTGCAAGGAGTCGGCACGGATCTCATAACCCGGCGGCCCGACATGAATGCGCAACGAATCGTTGAGCGTTGGATCGCTCATCGCATACAACAACGCTCCGCCGCCACGCACGCCCTCGAGCAACGCATGCGCTTCCTTGGCGCGGAATGTGAGCGGCGGACTAAGCACGACGACGACCGTTCGCTCGTCAGGCGTGATCGAGTCGCTGTAGCTCCGCACGCTCGTCCAACCAAGCCGATGAGCCAGCTCATAGGCGATGCGCGCGCCTCGAGGTTCTACGGATTGCGATGACGCGCGCCAGTCCCTGCTGAGTGATTGCTGAGGAGTGAACAGCGCGATCACGATGAAGAAGAGCAGCACCGCGGCAAGCAGTATGAGCTCACGGCGCCGTCTAGTCTGTTTGGGCGTAACTTCCTTCACGCTGCCCCACTCTGAGCCGTGCTACGCAGCACACGCTCGGCTTCACTCCACAGCGCGTCGAACGACGCGGCGTTGGCCGTGTCGTATCCGTAGAAAAGGCGATCGAATCTTCGCGCAAAGGAGCGGAAGGGAGCGTGTGCGGGGTGTCCGCGCGCATAGAGTTCGCGAAGGAAGTCACCGCTCGTCTTTGACGAGTGCAGCCTGATGAGCCGGCGTTGCGCCAGGGCGTCGAGCAGCGCGGCATACAGGACGTGCATTGCTTCGGCATAACGAGCTTCGCGGGCCAAACGCCGAGCCTCGTCCAGCGTCGGAAGCGACATCGCGCCAAAATCCTTTCCGCGCCTGCTGTCGTGAGGAAGTCTGCGCTCGAAGCGCGTTGAGTAGGCAAAGCGCACTATGAGTGCGCCGACGAGCAGCGCGGCCGCGAAAAGAGTGATCGTGCGAGCGGTGGGCGTGCCTGCGACCGTGTTGAACAGCGCGCCGATCTGTTCCCAGAACCACGCCCAGAACCTTTCAGCGAACGAACGGCCAAGGCGCTGCTGGAAGACGGTTTGCCGCACGATGGCGCTCACCGTGTCGTGGATAGCGGTGGAAGACCAGTGCGCGAGCGAATCGCCGGCCTGGGGGAGCACTAGCGTGGTCAGGAGGTCGAAGTGCCTAACGCGTTCGCCATCAGCTCGACGTCGTAACCCTCCGCACGAATACGCGAGTCGTAGTACAGTACCATCTCCATGACTCCGATGATGGGGTAGATCACCACCGTGGCAATCGTCGAGATCAGCGTAAAGAGAAGGGAGCCGGCAAAGATGCCAGCGACTATCGCAAACGCAAAGGCGAGGGAGTAGAAAATGAGGAAGGCTAGAGCGTAACTGCCGAGAATTGCGAGCTTCCTATTCTTCGAGAGAACCGCCGAGCGGTTGAGCGCACGGGCAACATCAGCGCGTTCCAACACGATCGTTGGCGTCACGGCGAAAGTGTAAGCGAACAACCATAAACCGGGAATGATGAGCGCTACTGCTCCGAGACCGATGAGAAGGATGCGAATGAGTGTGCCCCCGAGAATCGATGGAACCCGCGGCAGCACTTCCCTGATCGCTGCTCCAATCTCCATGTCGCGACCGAGGTAGGCCTCGGATGAAAGCCTAACAAGGCTGCCTGACATCAGCGCGAACGAAAAGAAGCCGGCGACGTAACTTCCCAAACCGAACAAGGCGCTCAGCGCGGAGACACTCGTCGGGTCGAGAAAGACGAGCTGAAAGACGAGCATCGGCGCGTACGCCACCGCCGTGATCAGGATGTAGCGCAGCGCATCCTGGCGATACAACTGAAACGCGGCATCGATGATTTCGGTGATCGAGCGCGGGCGGTACTGCAGATCCGACAATAGAGCCTCGCTTGGCGACGGCGTAATGTGGCGAGGAGCCGTGACTGCGCGAAAGTCTGGATGTCACAGACCCGGCAAAGGCAACGGCCCGCGCCGTTTGACGCGGGCCGCTTCAATGCGACGAGAAGGCGCCTAACGCGAGTCCGACGTGGTGGCGGCCACCCCCTGGCGCTGTTCGGCTTCCTCCAGCGTCTTGAGCACGTCCTTCCACTCGAACTTGCGCTTACCGCGGATCCACTGCTCCATCCACATCTGTTCAGCTACGCCCTTCAGCAACTGGTTGCGCGGGTCAGGGATGCCATGCGTCGCGCCCGGATACACATAGAACTCGGTCGGGACGCCAAGCTTCTTGAGCGCCATGTGCAGCTCCTCGCTCTGCGGTCGCGGGACACGCGGATCGCCGTCCACCACGTGGATCATCGTCGGAGTCTTCGCGTTCTTGATGTACTTGAGCGGCGATTGCTTCC
>DATBKN010000050.1:0-1743 GCA_036555845.1 Gemmatimonadaceae bacterium
GCGGTGTAGAACTCGATCGCCGCTTCGAGCTGGTCGTTGAACATGAGGAAAGGTGTCACTTTGTTCATGGGAGTGTCTCCTCTGTGAGGGCGATGCTCTTCTCCGCCCAACACCGAGTTCAGCGGCGAGGCTCCGTGCGAAGCCCGGCCTCGTCTGCTGCATCTCGTCGTTGGGCGGCGTGCCTATTCGACGATCTTCCAGTACGAATCCTTCCTCGTGATCTTGCCGTCACGAGATTCATACAGGTCGACGCCCCGGACGCGAAGCTTGTCGCCAGCCTTGGTCGTGCCAGTCGGTAGCCACCGCGAGACTCCGAGGTGGCCGGCTACCCAATGCTCAGCCTCGCCGTAACGGACGTCTGGAACGCCTGCAAAGCGTGTCGCAAGCCCCTAGCGCACGGCCGCCTTGCCAACGTAGCGCTTACCCCAGGGTCTTTGCCCCGCGGCATGAGCAGCTCGCAGTCGTCGTGGAAGAACGTCATGATCGAGTCCAGATCATGAGCGTTGAATGCGGCTGGCAACTGCTCGAGCGTCGACGCCGACAACCCTTGTACGTCTGCCATCGGTAGCCTACTTTCGAATAGTCGAGCCGGTCTATCTGACGCGACGAGGACTGCACGAGGCATCAGCGTTGCGGCTGCTTCGCGGCGAGAGCACGCTCGTACTGCTCGAGTTGGCGCTGGCCATCCTGACGATAGCCAGCGGGGAATCGCGTGGAAGCGAGGGCTTGCTTCTGAGCCGCTACCGCGTTCGCAAGGTCTCCCGCACTCGCGTGAGCAGCCGCGAGAATGCTCAGGAGCGCCGGACGCGAGGCATCAAGAGCGACCGCGCGCTGAGCCGTCGCGATTGCCCGCTGAGCATCACGATGGGCACCATCGGGGCATCCGGTATAGACGCCTGACTGCAGACTGTAGAGTTCGGCGGTGAGGTTGTAGTCCTGCGGGACTGACGTCGGCACGAGCGCAATGGCCTTTTCGAAATCGCGCAACGCGCTATGGCAGAGCCCGCGCGTGTTGTAGTGACGGCCCCGGCGAAGATACAAGAACGCTTCGGTCGGATACAGCTCGATGGCCTTGGTGTAATCGAGCGTGGCCGCGGCGCGCTGATTGAGCGCGTGGTTGGCCTCGGCCCGCCGCAAGTACGCGTCCCAATCGTTGGGATTCCGTTCGATGAGCGTACTGAAGTGCGGAATGGCGTCGGACAGCAGGAGCACGTTGCGTGCATCCAGCCATCCCGAATCATCCTCGCCCGTTGATCTCACCCAGACTCGATTCCCCTCGACTCGTACCACCGACGTAACGATGTTGATGCCGACGGCCGTTCTCGGGCGATCGTGGTCAGAGTGGTGCACCTCACCATAACCACGCAGCATGACGATACGCTGCCCGACCCATGTGGAGGCCGGCGCCCCGTCTCCTTGGTTTGTTGGCGCTGTTTGGACGGCGCCAGCTAGCAGCAGCGAAGCGACGAGGGGTTTCACGGTCGGATTCTCTCCGTAGCCGGGGACGGCCGCGCACAATAGATCGCGAGCCCGCGAAGATGAGCACCATGGCGGGTCCCGTTCAGCACGAGGGCCCGCCCAACACTGAGTTCAGCGGCGAGCCGGCAGCGGTGCCGGCGCTCGTCCGGCCAACACGAGACAGAACACGGTGCGAACCAGACTGCCGCTTCACCGATCATCCGATGCGCAGCAGCGCGGCCAGCACTCGCTGTGCATGAGTGCTCGGCCAATCGGTCACGCGGC
>DATBKN010000051.1:0-8538 GCA_036555845.1 Gemmatimonadaceae bacterium
CGCTTTCAAACGGCGAAGGAACAGGCCGAAATCGTTAGGCAGGTCGCGTCAAAGCAGATCGACGTCGTCATCGGCACGCATCGGCTTCTCAGCGCCGACGTGAAGTTCGGACGCCTCGGGCTCATCATCATCGACGAAGAGCATCGCTTCGGCGTGAAGCACAAAGAGAAGCTCAAGCAGCTGCGCCTCGAGACTGACGTTCTAACCCTAACGGCTACTCCTATCCCTCGCACTCTGCACATGTCGCTCGCCGGCCTGCGCGACATGACCCTCATGCAAACGCCGCCGCGCGACCGGTCGCCAGTGCTCACGTTCGTGGAGCCGTGGGACGATGGTCTCATTGGCGAGGGGATTGCGCGCGAGCTGGATCGCGGCGGGCAGGTCTTCTTCGTGCACAATCGCGTCGAGACGATCGAGGCCATCTCCGATCACGTTAGGAGGCTCGTGCCGCGTGCTCGTGTCGCTGTCGGTCATGGACAGATGCGCGAGCGCGACCTCGAAGACGTGATGCACCGCTTCGCGCGCGGCGATATCGACGTCCTCGTGTCGACGATGATCGTGGAGTCCGGGCTCGACGTTCCCAACGCGAACACGATGTTCGTGAACCGCGCCGACTACTTCGGCCTTGCGCAGCTGTATCAGCTGCGCGGCCGCGTCGGTCGTTCGCATCGACGCGCGTACTGCTACTTGATGGTGCCAGACCTCATCGACGAGGACGCGGAGCGCCGGCTTCGCGTGCTCGAGCACCACACGGAGCTCGGCTCCGGCTATCGCATCGCGCTGACCGACCTTGAAATGCGTGGGGCAGGGAATCTGCTCGGCGCGGAGCAGTCAGGCTTCGTGCATGCTGTCGGGTTCGAGGTCTATTTGCGAATGCTCGACGACGCAGTGCGCCGGCTCCAGCTGAGCGAGGGTCAGGCGGATGCGGTTCGTCTCCATCCGTCGGACGTTTCACTCGATCAGCCGGCCTACTTCCCGGACGACTATATCCCGTCCCAAGAGGCCAAGCTCGACCTCTACAAACGCCTCAGCGCGGTCCAGCGCGCGGAGGAGATCGAAGCCATGCGCGCCGAGGTGCGCGACCGATTTGGCCCTCTGCCGACACAGGCCCGCCACGTCTTTACTGTGGCGGTGCTTCGCCTCGTCGGCGGCACCCTCGGGATCGAGACGATCCTGGTGCATGGGGAGGAGGCGCGCATTACTTTTCGAGAGCACGCGGCCCCCCGGCTACGCGCGATTTCAGCAGCATTCGGCGAGGTGCAATTCCGCGCCGATGTGCGAAGGGCGCATCCGCTATCGCTCAAGCTGACGCGACTGGGCGGCTCAGCTATGCTCGACGGGCTGGTTCGAGCCCTTCGTGAGATCGCCGGCACGCCGTCGAGTCGGCAACTTGAGCGCCACGCACTCTAACGCCACTTACATGTCCAGAATTCGCTTTCGTCTAGCCCTCGCACTCGTCGCCGCAAGCACCCTCAGCATCGCTGCATGCGACGGCCTGAAGTCGGCCTTTAGCGCGCATGTCGACGTGGTCGCGCGTGCTGAAAAGGAGGAGCTCTCGGTCAACCAATTCGCCGAGATGTTAGGCAAGTCGCGCGTGCCGCTTCAGAAGAACATCGCTGAAAATGTCGCCGAGCTTTGGGTGAGCTATCACCTGCTGGGGAAGGCGGCGGCGCATAACGACACGCTGAACGACCCCAAGCTGATCGACAACGCGATGTGGGCCGCGCTCCAACAACAACGTCTGCAGAAGTTGTCGATGAAAATCGACAGCACGCAGCCGCCAATCGACACGAGCAACATGGCCGAGAAGTATGCGAACAGCGAGGAGTTCTTCGCGGCGCGCCACATCCTGTTCATGTTCCCGAATCAGGATTCGACGAAAGCAGACTCGGTGCGTCGCAAGGCGGAAAGCGTTCGCGGCCAGGTCAACGCGAAGAATTTCGCCGATATGGCGAAGAAGCACAGTCAGGACGGCAGCGCGGCGAACGGCGGCGATCTGGGTCTGTTCCCGACGGGGCAGATGGTCGCGTCTTTCGAGCAGGGCGTTCGCGCGCTCAAGCCCGGAGAAGTCTCGGGCCTCGTTAGGTCGCAGTTCGGCTACCACATCATCAAGCGATCCGAATACGCCGATGTGAAAGACCTCTTCAATCAGGCATACGTCGGGAAGCGCAAGGAGTCGGCGAACACGGAGTACGTCGCGAAGGTGCAGGAAGCCGCGGGCATCAATATCAAGCCTAACGCGGGCAAGAACCTCAAGGAGCTGGCGGCCGATTTCGAGGGCCATCGCAACGACCGCACGGTCATCGCGACGAGCAAGGCCGGCAACTTGACCGTTGCACGCGTGGCACAGTGGCTCAACGGCTTCCCGCAGCTCGATCAGATCCGCGTGCAGATGCAGCAGGCGCCGGATACGATTCTCAACAGCTTCGCAAAGCAGCTCGCGACGCAGGAAGTTCTGCTGGAGAAGGCCGACAGCGCCAAAGTGCAGCTCGATTCGGCGCAGCTCGCCGACGTTCGTAATGCCTTCAAATCGCTGGTCATGAATTCGTGGGCCGGACTGGGCGTCATGCCTAGCGCGATCGGCGACTCCCTCAAGACGCCGGCCGCCCGCGAACCCGAGTCGGCGAAGCGCGTGAACGAGTACGTGCAGAAGCTGTTGAGACAGGAGGCGGCGTTCGTCGACGTGCCGCACGTACTAGCTACTGCGTTGCGCGAGAAGTACGAAGGCAAGGTGAATCCGGCGGCGATCGATCGCGCGCTCACCGAGGCGCAGAAGATCCGCTCGCAGGCCGATTCCTCGAGGCCGCCGAGCGCTGTCCCGATGCCGGGTGCAACCGTACCCAAGGATACGGGTAAGCAGTAAAACGATGCGTGTGCTTGCAGTTGCTCTGGTCGTCGCTACGACGCTTGGCGCTTCGGTGCGTGGAGCGGCTCAGCAGCCGCAGCCAGCGTCTCGTGTCGCGCTCGATAGCATCGTCGCAGTTGTGGGCACCACGCCCATTCTGCTGAGCGATGTGTTCGAAGCGATCAATCAGCGACGTGCAGCCGGCGTGCAGCTGCCGAACGATTCGGCCGGCCAGGTCGCCTTTGCGCGCGACGTGCTCAATGGTCTGATCGACGAAGAGGTGCTGGTGCAGCGTGCACTCGCCGATACGGGTGTTACAGTCGACGAGGCCGACATTCTCAACACCGTCGAGCAGGAGATGAAGCGGCAACGCTCGCGCTTCCAGACGGACGCCGAGTTCGCGGCCGCGTTGCGACAGAGCGGCTTCGGTCCGCCTGACGAGTACCGTCGCTGGTTAGGCGAGCAGGTGCGGCGCGGTGCGTTGCAGCGCCGTCTCGTCGCAAAACTGCGCCAGGCAGGAAAGATCATTCCCGTTGGCGTAACCGACGCCGAGATCGCCGAAGCAGTGGAGAAGGAGCGGGAAGGCCTCGGCCGCAAACCGCCAACGGTCACGTTCAGACAAATCGTCGTGCCGACGCAGGCGTCTGCCAAGGCGATCGCGGCAGCGCGCGCCAAAGCGGAATCTTTGCTCAAGGACATTCGCGCCGGCGCCGATTTCGAGCTGCTCGCCAAGCGCGAGTCGATGGATACGACGACGAACAAGAACGGCGGCGATCTTGGCTGGCAGCGTCGGCAGACGATACCAGGCTACGAAGAGCTCGACGCGGTCATCTTCAACGTCAATCCTGGCCAGGTTGGACCAGTCGTTCAAACTCCGGACGGCTTCCACGTTGTGCGCGTGGATCGCGCACGTCCCGGCGAAGTAAAGGCGCGTCAGATCCTGATCAGGCCGGCGTACGATTCGAGCGACATCGCACGCGCGCAAGTCCGCGCCGACAGCGTGCTCGCACTGTGGAAAGCGGGGCAGGTTCCGCTCGACACGCTGTACGCGCGCTATCACGATCCGATCGAGGAGAAAGGGAGCCTGCAGCCATTCCCGCGCTCCGAGCTGCCGCCGTCCTACTTGGCGGCCTTCGCCGAGGTGAAGCCTAACGAGTTCGTGGCGCCGTTCCGTATCGAGGATGCGGCGCGCGGCGTTCCAAAATTCGTCGTGGCGCAGTTGATCGAAGTGGACCCCGGCGGCGAGTACACGATCGCCGAGCTGCGTGACCGCTTACGCGAAAGCCTGGCTGAAGCCAAGGCGATCCGCCGGCTCATCGACACGCTGAAGCGCGAGACGTACGTCTCGGTGCGGCTCTAGCCCGCGCAGGCGTGCCCAGGAGCGCCAGACATTTCTGACACGTCGCCGGTCCGTCTCGCGATCACGTTAGGTGATCCGCGCGGCATTGGACCGGAAGTCGTACAGCAGGCGCTCTCTGACTCCGCGCTGATGCAAGGCGTGGATGTTTGCGTTGTGGGGCCCGCCGGCACCGAGGTCGCCGTCGACGAGGCTGTGGGAACGTGGGCGATGGGCGGCAGCCCTGCCGTGGCGGGGTCACTCGCCGGACGTGCGATCGAGCGCGCCGTGGCCCTCGCGATGGCAGGGGAAGTGGACGGCATCGTCACGGCGCCGGTCGACAAAAGCGCACTCGCCGTCGCGGGCTTCAGATTTCCCGGCCACACGGAGATGCTCGCAGCGCTGTCTGGCGTAGAAGTGGCGATGATGCTTGCCTCGGACAAGCTGCGCGTGGTGCTTGTGACGACGCATCTGCCGCTGCGCGATGTGCCCAGCGTACTCAGCGTCGAGCGGATTGTGCGCACGGCGCGTGTTACGACTGAGGGGCTGCGCGCGTGGTTTGGTATCATGAACCCGCGTCTCGCGTTATGCGCGCTCAATCCGCACGCCGGCGACGGCGGCCGCTTCGGACAAGAGGACGAGGAGCTGCTAACGCCCGCTGCGCGTGAAGCCGGAATCGCGGGCCCATTCCCCGCCGACACTGTGTTCGTTCGTGCGATGCGCGGCGAGTTCGATGCCGTGCTGGCGCCGTATCACGATGTTGGCATGACGGCAATCAAAGTGGCGTCGTTCGGCTCGGCGGTGAACGTCACGTTAGGCCTGCCGTTCCCGCGCACCTCGCCGGATCACGGGACCGCGCTCGACATCGCGGGGCAAGGCAAGGCCGATCCCTCGAGCATGAAGGCTGCAGTGCGTTTGTGCGCCGCTATCGCGCGTCGAATTACCGGGGTCTGACCCCATGAATCAGCACAGCCATAGTCATGCGCATGGGCACCACGACCGGCTGGCGGTCGGTCGCCTGCGGCTCGCGCTCATCTTCACCGCTGCGTTTTTGGTCGCGGAAGTCGTCGGTGGGCTCATCACGAACTCGCTGGCGTTGCTCGCCGATGCCGGCCACATGCTCACTGACGTCGGCGCGCTGGCGCTGTCGCTCTTCGTGGCGTGGTTCTCACGCCAGCCGGCATCGCCGGCCAAGACGTACGGCTATCTGCGCTGGGAGGTGCTCGCGGCGCTCATCAACGGCGCCGCGCTGCTCGCGATCTCGGTCGCGATCCTGTGGGAGGCGATGACGCGCTTGCGGGCGCCGGAGCCCGTCGCCTCGGGCTTGATGCTGGCCATCGCGTTAGGTGGTCTCATTGTAAATGCGGCGTCGGCCTGGGTGCTGCACCCGGCGCACAGCCACTCCCTCAACGCGCGCGCAGCCTATCTGCACGTGATCGGCGATCTCTTGGGCTCGTTAGGTACCGTCATCGCGGCCATCGTGCTGCGCACAACCGGATGGCTGCTCGCCGATCCCATCGCCTCCGTTGTCGTCACGCTGCTCGTCGTGCGCAGCGCCTGGCGGCTCGTGCGCGAATCAGTGGACGTTCTGCTGGAAGCCACGCCAGCACATATCTCGCTCGGCGCCGTCCGCTCGCAGCTCGAGGCGATTCCCGGTATCGAAGGCGTGCACGATCTGCATGTCTGGACGGTTTCTTCCGGGCTCGTCGCGATGAGCGCGCACGCTGTCGTGCAGGACCCCGACCAGCATCAGAGCGTTCTGGAGCGCGCCATTCAAACGATGCAGCGCTTCGGCATCGCGCATGTCACCATGCAGATCGAAAGACAGGCAATTTGCAACGACTCGCACCCGTAGGCCTTAGTCCATAGCTCTTAGGCCATAACAAACGATTGGTATGAGCTCAGACCGAAGCGCTTAAGAGCTCACACGTCGTGCGACTAATCTCACAGCCGGTGCGATTTCCGTCACATCGTTTCGGGGCACTAGGTGCGAACGTCTTCTGCTTGCGAAATCACAGCGACGCTCGCGCATGCAACAGTTGCTCAAAAACGATTACCGCATCGAAAAGCGACGACTCCCCGTTGCGGTGACGCTCATGAGTGGCACACGACTCGACGGCGAGTTGTTCATCCAGTCGAGCGGTCGCTATCAGGGCGAATTGGAAGACGCGCCGGAAATATTGAACGCGGAAGATCCATTCTTCCCGCTCGCGCTGCGAAATGGCGACGCGATACTCATCGCGAAGGAAAACGTGCGCTGCGTAGCCGTCGCGCGCCGCGACGTGCATGAAGACGAGGCGCTCGGCATTCCAACTCGCGTGGAAGTCTCTCTGCGCGATGGCGAGCGACTGAATGGCAGTTTGATAATCGAACCTGTGAATGGCTTTAGCCGAGTGCTGGATTTTCTCAATCGTCGCCAGGAGCGTTTTCTGCCGCTGTTCGGTCGCGAGTCTGTCCTCTTGATCAACCGCACGCTCCTCGAGCGCGTGCGTCCCCTCGTGTGATGCCGCAGCTCGATCGCTTGCTCGAGGTGATGCGTGACGCACGCGGCGAAGTGCTCACGCTGCGCGTCGACGACGTCGCCCACGTTCTGCGCCATGGCTCCGAGCAGCCGATGACGAAGCAGCCGCTCACGCGCGCGCAGGTGCTGAGCCTCGTGCGCGAGAAAGCTCCAGCCGAACTGCACGCCGAGCTGCAGGCCGGGCATCCGGTGACGTTCGAGTGCGATGGCCCAGGTGGGCGCTACCACGTCGATGCTCGCATCAGCGACACAGCGTGCGAGGCGCGCATCAAGAGCCTCGCGCTGCAGGGGCACTCGCCGAATGGCGCTGGCCCGCGTCCCGTGGATCCGGCCCGCAAGGCCGCCATCGACGCGCTACTGACGACGATGCTGCAGCGGCGCGCATCCGACCTGCACCTGCGCAGCGGCGCGCAACCGCTCGTGCGCATCGACGGGCAGCTCGTCTCGCTGGACGGACAGCAGACGTTAGGCGCCGATCTGATTCGCGACATGCTCCACGCGATCATGGGCCCGCACGTACAGCAGGAGTTCGCGCGCACGCACGACGCCGATTTCGCGTACGAAATTCCTGGCGTCGCGCGCTTCCGCGGCAACGCGTTCGTCGATCGCCATGGTCCGGCCGCTGTCTTTCGCGCCATTCCGTCCAAGATCGTTTCGGCAGAAGAGCTGGGCCTGTCGAGCGAGATCCAGGCGCTGTGTCAGCTGACGAAAGGCCTGGTGCTCGTCACGGGGCCAACGGGATCCGGAAAATCGACGACGCTGTGTGCGCTCATCGATCTCGTGAATCGCACGCGGCACGATCACATCGTGACGATAGAAGACCCGATCGAATTCGTGCACGGACGAAAAGGCTGCCTCGTGACGCAGCGGCAGGTGGGGCTGCACACCGGCTCGTTCAAGCACGCCCTGCGCGCGGCGCTGCGCGAGGACCCCGACGTCGTGCTCGTCGGCGAGCTGCGTGATCTGGAAACGATGGCGATCGCGATCGAAACGGCCGAAACGGGCCACCTTGTCTTTGGGACGCTGCACACGTCGACGGCGTCGAGCACAATCGATCGCATCATCGACCAATTCCCGAGCGACAGGCAGGCGCAGGTGCGCGTGATGTTGTCCGAGTCCGTGAAGGGAGTGATCTCGCAGGTGCTTTGCCGCAAGATCGGCGGCGGACGCGTCGCGGCGATGGAAGTTCTGCTCTCGACGCCGGCGCTATCGAATCTGATCCGCGAAGCGAAGACGTTTCAGATTCCGTCTGTCATGCAGACGTCGCGCAAGTTGGGCATGGTTACGCTCAACGACGCATTGCTCGAGCTGGTGGACAAGGGTCAGATCGAAGTGCGCGAGGCGTATCTCCGCGCCACAGACAAGAACGCGATCGTCCAGGGGCTACTCTCGCGCGGCCACGACGCGTCGTTTGCCGAAGGCGCGCATTCGGGCGGCAACTCGAGCGGTGCGAGCACACCGCCCGGCCGCGGATCTCCGATGTCGCGCCCGAACGCCGTTCAGCCACAGCGGTCCGCGGGTATCGGTGGCGCGCCGCAGCGCCCGGCTCCAACTGGTGGCTCAGGTCGGCGCTAAGCGCGCAGTCCCGTTAGGCGGCGATTCCACAACTGCTTTTACCGCAGAGAACACGGAGAACGCAGAGAAAAGCGTTCTTCTTTTCTTGTGCTTTTCTTTTGAATTGCCCTTCTCTGTGTTCTCTGCGTTCTTCTATGAGAAAGGTTGATTCGTCAAGGCCCAACGTGGTGGGCCTCAGCGTTTCCACCGGTGGTCGCTCCTCAACCATTCTTCTATCCGCACTCTGGCGAAGCGGCGCATCGGGGCGCCCTGGTGCAAGTT
>DATBKN010000052.1:0-2687 GCA_036555845.1 Gemmatimonadaceae bacterium
TGCAGGAGATCGTCGAGATCGAACGCCGGCTCGCCAAAAAACGACTCGGCGCCTTGCTGCTCCAGCTCGATCATCTCGCGCAGCAGAACACCGACGGTCGCTTGAGACATCCCGCCGTATCCGTTGAGCTCGCCGGCGCCGTCCTCAGTCAGATACTGCAACACGGCGCGCAGATCGTGGAAATCGAGCAGCAAGAGACCTTTGTCATCACAATACTTGAACACCATGCTGAGCACGCTCGCCTGCGTGTCGTTGAGTCCAAGGACCTTGGAGAGGAGCAGTGGCCCGAAGGAGGACACCGTGGCGCGCAGCTGCGCTCCATGCGTGCCCGTTAGGCTCAAATACTCGACGGGAAAGGCTGTCGGCGTCCACTGGTAACCGGTATCGCGCGCTCGCGCGCTGATCTTCTCGTTAGGCTCGCCCGCCGCGCCGATCCCGGAGACATCGCCCTTGATGTCGGCCAGAAAAACAGGGACCCCGGCCGCGGACAACTGTTCCGCCATGAGCTGCAGCGATTTGGTTTTTCCAGTGCCGGTCGCCCCGGCGATGAGTCCGTGGCGATTCATCATGGCCAGAGGGATGCGGACGACTGGATCGGGGTGACACTCGCCATTGTGCACGACAGCGCCGAGTGTGATGCCCGGTCTATCGGCGGGGAAGGCAGCCTTTGCAGCGGAGATAACTGTCTGGTCCAATCGAGGTCGGAGGTCGGAGGTCGGAGGGATATAGTGGCCGTCCGCGAACGTCACTAGGCCGCCGCGAAAGGGAAGCTTCACACTTGCTTCACCCCAGCGTAATCCGCACGACACGGTCGCGTCATCCGACGGCAGTAGCGTGGGCGAGCACTCCATCGGAGCCGCCACATGCTCGGCACGCTATTGGAATCACGCAAACGATCCCCGCGCCGCCGCGGCGCGACAGTCATGAGCGCCATCGCGCACTGCATCCTATTGATAGGACTCGTAATGGCGCGCGCGCAGGGGACATCGGCTGGAATGAGCAAGCCTGTGGCAACGAATGTTGTGTACATCGCACCGAAACAACAGCAATCGCCGCGCATAGCTCGCCCCGCGCCGATGATTCCGACATCGCCGATTCCCGACTTCCCGTCATTGCCGCTTTTGATGGTTGAGCCTGTGCGATTCGACAATGTTCTGGATGGAACGCTCCTGCCCGGCGACGTCGCTACCAATACTTCTGCGACAGGTACGCGCGATTCGATCACGCCAGCCGGCAACATCGGCGACGTGATGACGGCGATGACCGTCGATCAGCAAGTGGAGCTCATTCCTGGACAGCGGCCGCCACGTTATCCGTTCGCGTTGGAGCGAGCCGGAATAAGCGGCGATGTCGTTGCGCAGTTCGTTGTGGACACAACTGGCCAAGTGGAGCGCGTGAGCGTCGACATTCAGCAGGCGACGCACGCGGAGTTCGCGCGCGCCGTGAAAGAACGTTTGGCTGCCTTACGCTTTGTGCCGGCGCGCTCCCGCGGGCAAGCCGTGCGGCAGCTCGTCGAACAGCGCTTTCACTTCGAGGTTGTTAGGCGCTAGAGCTCACTCGCGAGCTTCGATGGGCACTTCGAACTTGTTGAAGGTGTCTACCTTGAGGCTGTAGCGGCCTCGTTTTGGCACCCAAACCACGTCCCACGTTTCACCGGGGCCCATCGTCAAGCGCGCGGGTCGTTCCGTTGACTGGTTGGGCGGAAGGTCCGCTCCGTCCTTGGCGACCGGACGCCACCTAACGACGCCAGCGGCATCGCGCAACTCGAGTGCGATAACATCGGCAGGTGAAATGCTGACGATGCGGATACGGTGGGGAACGCCTGCGGCGAAAGGAGCGAGAGGATGCGCGCCGTTGAGCACGACCGGTGTAGAGTCCGTGATTCCCGCTACCGTGAATAGCCACACGTGATCGCGTGTTGTGTCACGACGTGCACCCGGCTCGAGTACGAGCAGCGGCGCGGCCAGGCCCAGACCGATCTGGATCTCGTCATTCGTGTGGGCGTGGTAGATGAACGTGCCGGAGCGCGGCGGCGTCATGACGGCGATGAAGGAATCGTTAGGTGCGATCAGTGGCGCGAGCCGAGTGCCGCTGCCGCTCCAGCCGGCGACGCCGTCGTAATAGCTCTCCAGCTCGATGCCGTGCCAATGCACGCCAGTTGGAACTGCCAGCCGATTGATGACCGTGATCGCCGTTCGCTCGCCGCGGGTGAGCGTCAACGTCGCCGGCGGCCATACGTGAGGCAAAGAATCTGAGCCTTGCGAGTACGTGTAGGCCGCAAGGCTGTCACTTGCCGGACGTGCCCGCTCGCGGACGAACAGGCGTATGTGACGATCGGTGCTCGCCGCCGCAATCGCAGTCGCTTCGCCGCGAACCGTGATGCCAAGCACCAGCCCCGCCATGTCCTGCCGCAAATGTTCCATGGCGTCGTGTGAGGACGGCTTGAGTGCGGCGGCGCGGCCCGCGAGGTAATCGTGTTGTGTGCCGTCTATGTGAAAAGCGTCGTGACAGTGAAAGAGCCAGTTCCCCGGTCGCGTTGGCGCCCAAGTTAGGGCCATCGTTTGCTTGGGCCGCAGCGTCTCGGTCACCACGAGCCTGCGCTCGTTGGCAGCGAGCACGGTGTCGGCGTGCCATCCGCCGCGCGCGTTGACGGTGTAATAGAACCCATGCAGGTGCATGGGATGGTC
>DATBKN010000053.1:0-4949 GCA_036555845.1 Gemmatimonadaceae bacterium
GCGCTCACGGCGGTGACGTTCACAGCGTACGGTGACGAAAGCGACGCCGGTGCGCCAGGACGTCCGGCCGGCTATCCGATACCTAACGAGGCTCGCGCGCAAGCGAACTACATCGAAGGGGCGGTGGCCGGCGGCGGCAACAACGGAGACAGGCATCTCATCATCATAGATCGCGACCGCTGGCTTCTCTTCGAAACGTTCGCCACGCGCTGGAACGGTCGTTGGGAGGCTGGCTCCGGTGCGACATTCGACTTATCGGCGAACGGTCGGCGCACTGACGGCTGGACCTCGGCTGACGCAGCTGGCCTCGCGATCTTCCCCGGATTGGTGCGTCAGGACGAGGTCGCCGCGGCGAGTCCGATCACGCACGCCTTTCGTGTGACGACGCGAGGGACGAACGGCTATGTGTGGCCAGCCTCGCACAGAGCCGGCAGCACGACAGGCGCACCGCCGTTAGGCACTCGCCTGCGTCTCAAAGCGTCGGTCGACATCAGCGGCTATCCGACGTCTGTGCGCAAGATCTTCCAGGCGATGAAGACCTACGGGCTCATCGTGGCCGACAACGGCAGCGATATGTACGTGACTGGCACAATGGATGCGCGCTGGGATAACAACGTTCTGAATCCAGCCTTTCACAGCCTAACGGCTGACGATTTTGAAGTAATCGTTCTAGGCTGGGGCCGCTAATGTACACGGCACGTTTAACTGAGCTCTTCGCTCAACCCGAGAGAACAAGAAGCTGTGGGTGACGAGTCTCGAGTGCCGAGTCTCGAGCCTTGCTGGGTGAGTTGATTCCACGCTCGATCCACAAATCTCGAAGGTCGGTTGCTTTGAAGAGCCAAGCACTGACACCCCACGCGTCCTCGGGACCCGGCACCCAGTACTCGCGACACACAGCTCCATGTTTCAGTGGCTCGGCTGCCGAGCCTATCCGCAGAAATAACGCTTCCCTGACCACGGGCCTCTTGCGCCATTTGGTGAGCCGCGCCCTCGTGTAGTCCTCACCGGCGTCGCGCGAAACCATTATCCGCCGTGGCCGTTTTGCCCCCGCCGGGGTAACCAAACGCTGCAACCGTAGTACTATCCGGTCTGTCAAACCAAGGCTTCGCGGGGCGCCGATCGGCTATGAGCCCCGCCTGGGATCCAGAATGACTCGCATAAACAACCGCTCTCGCGCTGCGGTGCTCTTTGCCACGATGGCACTCGCCGCCTGCAGCAGCGCAACCGTGGGCTCACGCCAGGCTTCCATGTCGCCTGTCGACAAGGCGCGTGCGGACAGCGCGAAATGGCCGTACACCAAAGCCGACATCGATTTCATGTCGGGCATGATCCACCATCACGCCCAAGCGCTCGTAATGGCGAGGCTGGCACCTACAAACGGCGCCGGAAGCGCAGTGAGCGTCCTCTGCCAGCGGATCCTCAACGCACAGAACGACGAAATCCGCCTGATGCAGCAGTGGCTGCGAGAACGGAATCAGCCGGTTCCGGAGCCAAATCCGATGGGGATGAAGATGGTGATGGGCGGCGTCGAGCATGTCATGCCCATGCCTGGAATGCTCTCGGAAGCTCAGATGGACACCCTCAAGGCCGCACACGGGAAAGAGTTCGATAAACTCTTTCTGCGCTACATGATCCAGCACCATCAAGGGGCTACGGCCATGGTGAAGACGTTGATCGGTTCGCGCGGCGCCGCGCTCGACGAAACGGTTTTCAAGTTGGCGTCGGACATCAACGTCGATCAGGAAACCGAGATCGCACGCATGCAAAAAATGCTCTTCAATCTTCTAACGGATACGTCTTCGCAATAATCCCCCAGAGGAAATCAGCTATGCCCCTTATGTACAAGACGCGCTTCCTAACGATCGCTCTCGGGTTGATTGCATTGGGAGCGTGCGCCAAGTCGTCATCCATGGCGTCGTCCGCTCCCACGCCGAATCGCGATCCTCGAGTCGGTCTGCGCGCCGGTCAGGACAACGCCGCGGAAGCGGAGTGGAACCTCAAACGGACGTCGAAAGTGTCGCCGCCGGAGCGCTTCGTCGGCGCGACCAATTCTGACATCACGTTTCTGGGCAACTACGCGATTCAAGGGAACTACAACGGTCCGGTCATCTGGGACATCTCGAATCCGAATCAGCCCAAGCTGAAAGCATCGTTCTACTGTCCGGCATCGCAGAACGACGTCTCTGTTTTCAAGAATCTGATGTTCGTTTCTGCGGAAGCGTACAACAGCCGATTGGACTGTGCCGGCGGCGGAGTGGCGGACAGCGTCAGCAAGGATCGCATGCGCGGGATCCGCATCTTCGATATCACCGATATCGCGAACCCCAAGTACATCGCGAGCGTGCAGACGTGCCGCGGATCGCACACGCACACGGTAGTCGAGGATCCGAAGGACAAGAGCAACGTGTACATCTACGTTTCCGGGTCCGCGCCGGTACGTTCGCCTAACGAGCTGGCCGGCTGTTTGGATGCCGGTCAGAGCGAAAACTCCTCGCTCTTCCGAATCGAGGTCATCAAGGTCCCGCTGGCGAATCCTACGGCAGCCGCGATCGTGTCCCGGCCGCGCATCTTCCAAAACCTCACGGCCCCAGCGTCGCACGGGCTCGCGCCCGACGACATCGCTGCCGTCAACGCGGCCAAGGCTCGCGGCGAATTCATCGTTCGCTTCGGTTCCGCAGAACAGGTTGCACCGGCAGGATTCACTCGCCAGCTGCTCGACAGCATCGTGAAGCAGCGTGGCGGAACGGGAGCGCCAACGGCCGCTGACTCGGCCGCGTTACGCGCCGGTATCCAGGCGTATGTCGATCGCATGGTTGGCGCGCAGAATACGAGCGGGCCGCGCCCGGGCCCGTCGCAGTGCCACGATATCACCGTGTATCCCGCGTTAGGCCTGGCCGGTGGCGCGTGTGGAGGCTACGGCCTCTTGCTCGACATCAGCGACGTGGCCAATCCGGTTCGTATCGACCAGGTCGCCGACTCCAACTTCGCGTACTGGCACTCGGCGACGTTCAACAATGACGGAACGGCGATCCTCTTTTCTGACGAGTGGGGCGGTGGTGGCGCGCCGAAGTGCCGCGCGAGCGATCCGAAGGAGTGGGGCGCGGACGCGATCTTCTCGATCGAAAACAAGAAGATGAAGTTCAAGAGCTACTACAAGCTCCCCGCGCCGCAGACGGCTGTGGAGAACTGTGTGGCGCATAACGGCTCGCTCATTCCGATTCCTGGCCGCGACGTGATGGTGCAGGGCTGGTACCAGGGCGGTATCTCGATTTTCGACTGGACTGATCCGGCGCATCCCAAGGAAATCGCGTTCCACGATCGCGGCCCCGTCGATTCGACGCGCTTCACAATGGGCGGCTCATGGTCCGTCTACTGGTACAACGGTGCGATGTTCAGTTCGGAGATCGCGCGCGGCTTCGACGTGTTCGAGCTGACGCCGAGCGAGTTCATTTCGCAGAACGAGATCGACGCGGCAAAGACGGTGCACTTCGACTACTTCAACGCGCAGGGCCAGCCGCAGCTGGTGTGGCCGCCGAGCTTCGCCTTGGCGCGTTCGTATGTCGATCAGCTCGAGCGCAATAAGTGCTTGAGCAGCGCCCGCATCTCAGCCGTTAGGCAGGGATTGGCAAGCGCCGAGAAGGCATCCGGCTCGGCTCGTTCGACGGCACTGACTCAGATGACGACGCAGCTCGAGGCCGATGCGCGTGGTTCGTGCGATGGCGCGAAGGTGCAAAAGCTCGCAGCGTCGGTGAAAGACTTGGCGAACGTGCTGCCGTAGCTTCGATGGCTCGAGGTCCGCGGTCAGAGCGGCCTGCCACGGCTGCTCTGACCTCGCTCTTCTCCGCAGCGCACCTAACGCGGCAGCTATTTTTTCAGGCACAGAAACCCAGAGGAATACCTATGCTCCTGACGTATCGAACGCGTTCTGTAACTTTCGCTCTCGGGCTCATCGCCCTGGGGGCGTGCGCAAAGTCGTCGCCGCCCGTTGCGTCCGCACCGACGCCGAGTCGCGATCCACGAGTCGGTCTGCGCGCTGGAAAAGACAACGCGGCAGAAGCGCAGTGGAATCTCAAGATCCTCGCGAACGCGAAGCCCCCCGAGCGTTTCGTCGGCGCCACGAACTCCGACCTGTCGTTCACTGGCAATTACGCGATTCAGGGGAACTACAACGGACCAATCATCTGGGATATCTCGAATCCGAGTCAGCCCAAGGTGAAGGCTGCGTTCTATTGCCCGGCGTCACAGAACGACGTGTCGGTCTATAAGAACTTGATGTTCGTTTCAGCCGAAGCGATGAACGGCCGCGTCGACTGCATGGGCGGCGGCGTGCAGGACACTGTCAGCAAAGACCGCTTCCGCGGCGTGCGCGTTTTCGACATCAGCGATATCGCGAATCCCAAGCTCGTTGCCAACGTGCAGACGTGCAGAGGCTCACACACACACACAGTCGTTGAAGACCCGAAGGACAAAGAAAACGTGTATGTGTACGTGTCCGGGTCGTTCATCGTGCGGTCACCTAACGAGTTGCCCGGCTGTGTGCGCGAAACGCCCGACAAGGACCCCAACTCGTCGCTCTTCCGCATCGAAGTCATCAAGGTGCCGCTGGCGAATCCTGCCGCGGCAGCTATCGTCGCGTCGCCGCGCATCTTCAGCGGCCTCACCGCGCCCGAAACTCACGGGCTCGCTCCCGACGATCTCGCTGCCCTCAATGCCGCGCGCGCGCAGGGAGCGTTCATCGTGAAGGTGTTCGGCAACGATCAGGTCCTGCCACCGGGAATGATCCGGCCCATGCTGGACAGCATCGTCAAGGCTCGTGGCGGCACCGGCGCTCCGACCGGAGCGGACAGTGCAGCGCTCCGTGATGGCATTCAGGGCCTGGTCGACAAGATGATCGGCGCCCAGAACACTGGTACCGGCCCGCGCCCGGGTCCGACGCAGTGCCACGACAT
>DATBKN010000054.1:0-4429 GCA_036555845.1 Gemmatimonadaceae bacterium
GTGAGGCAAGCTCTCATCATCGATGGCAAACCCGCGCCGTATCTCGCCGGCGAACCACAGTGGACGGGCGACAGCAAGCATCTTTTCACCAAGCGAACAGTGCCGGGCACTGGTTCTACTGAAATCCTCGCGGACGGCCAAGCGTTCGCCCGCGTGCAAGGCAGCATCCAACTCTACATGGCACCGACAGGCCCTGGTGTGCTTGGCGTCGCCTGGGCGTCACCGCCTAACGGTGTACGCCACGCATTCCTAACGGTTGGCAATCGCAAAGTCCCTGGTAGTGAATGCTCAGATGGTGGGGGGATTACCCACGTCTACATGAGCAGCGACGCGAAAAATTTCGCGGCACGCTGCCGCACGTGGATCATGGTGAACGGCAAGAAGGGACAGGAGTACGCCGAGGGCGTCTCCAAAGTCGCGTTCACCGCCGACGGAAAGGCCGTCTATATAGGGAAAACCGGCGGCAAGTCGTTCTTGATCGTTGGCGATGAAGAATCAGATGGCTACGGCACTATCGCCGGCGAGACGGAGTTCACGCGCGACCAGCGCAACACGCAGAATTTCGAGCCGGCACCGGCTGTCATCAAAGGAACGTCGATCGGATACATCACACGCGGCGCACAAGGCGGCAACACCACCGTCGTCGTCGTCAACGGAAAAAAGTACACAGCCAGTATGGCGCAGAACCTAACGTTTAGCCCCGATGGTGAGCGCTTCGCTTTTCTATCTGCCTTTCCGAATCCTCATGCGATCGTCGACGGCACTGCGCACACTGCGCTCGCCGTGGATCCAGGGATCGGCAACATCGGATTTCAGGGGACGTTCCAGTGGAGCGCGGATAGCAAGCACATCGCCTGGGCGACGAACGCGCCGACGTACGGTGTGGCGATCGACGGCAAATACATCGCTGCGCCGGGCATGGTCCGCTTCGTCAAGTTCTCAGCGGACGGAAAGCACCTCGTGTGGATCGCGCGTGATTCGCGGGCACCACGGCACCTCGTCTTCGTGGACGGTGAACAAGTCGCGGATCTGCCGCAAAACCTCCAGCTCGAGAATGAAGCGGACATCTATTGGTCGTTCCCGGAAGACGGCACGATCGTGTTTGTCGCGCAGGACGGCGACGCGATGAAGCGCTTCAAGATCACACCGGGCAGCGACACGAGCGTCGAGACGGCGCTGGCCAAGGCAAAATAGTCGAGCGAGCGCGGGATCCCGGCGGGCCGCGGTGTGGCGGGCAAACCAATCCTCTCAGCTTGTCGCCGGCGCTCGGCGGTTGAGCCAGTAATAGAGCGGCAGGCTGAAGCCGAGTCCTCCCAGCAGCGACAGTACGACGAACCACGGCCACTTTACCTTGCCGAGTGGATGTCGCGCGAAGTAGATGCTGAGAATGATGAGCACCAGCGCAACATCGAGGATGAAGCCTAACGCGAGGCGGTTTTCGAGCACCGGCCCAAAGCCGTTGAACTCGAAGAAGAGCCAGTACAGGAAGAACCCATTGGGAACCACGAACCCGAGGAGCGCTGTCAGGAGCAGGAGCATAGCCAGAGCCTAAAGAGTTGAGCCCGCGAGGCCAGAACTTACTGCACATACGTCTCGCCGCGACTCGTACGGAATAGCCGCGCTGCGAGCGTCAGTAAGGATTCCCCCGTCAGGGCAGGTGGAGACTCCCCGGCTTCAATGGTCGATCCGATGTCGTAACGTCTGACACGCCCTTGCGGGGAGATCTCATGACAAGCGCTGCCGCTCCGATCACCGCTCACGCGCCGCATCCGGTACACGTACACATCGAGCCAGCACTCGGCGATCGCAACCGACTCAGCGTCGCGTTCCGCCTGATCCTTGCCTTGCCGCACTTGCTGCTGGTTGGTGCGCCCGTTGCCCTAACGCTGACCTGGTCCAGGACAACCGACGGTCTCG
Organism: Gemmatimonadaceae bacterium; assembly: GCA_036555845.1. GTDB lineage: Bacteria > Gemmatimonadota > Gemmatimonadetes > Gemmatimonadales > Gemmatimonadaceae > DASYRX01. The sequence goes on from DATBKN010000054.1 coordinate 1,918, forward strand.
CCAATAACGACTGGACCATGGGCGGCGGTGTGTTAGGTGCCGTGGCAGTCGTCTGTGCGCTGATCGCGTGGTTCGCGATACTCTTTACAGGTCGCTATCCCGAAGGTCTGCGAGCGCTCGTGACTTACTACCTGCGCTGGCGCGTGCGCGCTTCGGCGTACATGGCACTCCTGCGCGATGAATATCCGCCTTTCGGCGAGGCGCTATACCCGGCGGAACTAGCAGTCGACGCGCTGCCTAACGAGCACAACCGGCTCTCTGTCGCGTTCCGACCAATCCTGCTGATTCCGCAGGTGATTGTCGTCTGGCTGCTCGGCATCGCATGGTGGTTCATCACGATCGTCGCGTGGCTTGCGATTCTGTTTACCGGTCAATACCCGAGCGCGATGTATCGCTTCGCGGTTGGAGTCCTGCAGTGGACGACTCGCGTGGAGGCGTACGCGCTGCTGCTGCACGACGAGTATCCGCCGTTCGGTTTTCACGACTGAGCTGAAGAGTATACGATGACGACAGTGCCAGTCTCACATGGCGCCAGCCAGCACGTTGCGCAGCCTGCTCGCCAGCGCGCCGCGCTGCAAACGGTGTTGCTGGCATGTGGCGTGGGCTCGTCGTTGATCTACATCGCGACTGACGTTATCGGCGGCCTTATCTACCCAGGATACAGTTTCTTCTCACAAGCGATCAGCGAGCTCGGAGCGATTGGCGCGCCATCAGGACGTTTCGTCGATGCGATGTTCCTGATCTACAACCTGCTCGTGCTCGTGTTTGGAATCGGCGTCTTCCATACCGGGTCGCGTGGCAATCGCGCGCTGCGAGTCACAGGAGCGGTGCTCATCGCCTTTGGAACAGTCGGTCTGTTTCCAGCGACGGGCATTGTGGAGCCCACGTACTTCAAGATGCATCAACGAGGCATGGGCGACGTTGGCACAGACGCGCCACACATTATTCTCACCGCCGTCTTGGTGACGCTCTGGCTCATCGCCATGGCGGCCGCCGCCTTCGCGCTCGGCAGGCGCTTCCGCGTTTACTCGTTAGGGACGCTCTTTGCTGTCATCCTGTTTGGCTCGCTTACGACCCCGTATGCGGTGCGAATTGCCGCGGGACAACCGACCCCGTGGTTCGGCGTCATCGAACGCATTGACGTCTACATCGCGCTCTTGTGGATGGCGTTGTTAGGCATCGCCCTCCTGCGGCGTCGGCCGGTCGGCGACGTACGGCGAGCGACAAGACGTCCATCCGCCGAGTTGTCGTACCCGGCGCCGGGGCGTGTATAGAGGCATACGCCCGGCCGCATTGCCAGGGCAGCTACACGCGTATGGCTGACAGCGACTTCACAGACCTTGGCGTGTGGAGTATGCTCAAAGCCCGCTGACTCGACATCGACCTCATCTGCCGACATCGACGCACCAATGACTCGCCTTCGCCTAACGAGCCTCGCGATCGCCGCCTTCCCGGCGCTCGTTCATTCGCAAGCCTTTCGCAGCGACGATCCCGTCATCAAGCGCATGTGGCGCATCGGGATGGACTCGTCGCAGACCGAGCGCCTCGCCCAGGTGCTCATCGATTCCATCGGGCCACGACTGTCGGGTACGCCAGGATTTCAGTCGGCCGTCGAGTGGCTCGACAAGACATATAATGATTGGGGCGTCAAAGTCCGGCGCGAACGCTACGGCACGTGGCGGGGCTGGCGCGCCGGCGACTTCCATATGTCGATGACAGCGCCCCGCGTACAGGCACTCGACGTGGAGCTGCTCGCCTGGAGCGTGGGAACAGGCGGCAAGCCTGTCGACGCCGAGGTTGTGGTGATCCCGCAGCTCGCTGATGCGGCTGCGGCGACTCAGTGGTTAGGCACGATCAAAGGAAAATTCGTCCTAACGTCGGCGCCCGAGACCATGTGCCGAGCGCCGCACGAGTTGGAGACGTACGCGCGAGCGGCCACGATCACGCGCCTCAATCAGCGGCGCCAGGAGATGCAGCAGCAGGCGAGTGCGCGATTGCGCGTGTTGGCATCGACCAGCGCGCAGAGTCAACAACAGGCATTCCGCTCGGTTTTCGCGCGACTCGAGGAGGCCGGTGCCGTTGGACTCGGATCGTCCCTGTGGTCCAACGGGTGGGGCGTGAACAAGATCTTCGGCGCCCAGTCAGATAAAGTGCCGTCGTTCGACATCTCGTGCGAAGACTATGGACTCCTGTACCGCTTGGCGTCGAACAATCAGGGACCGCGCATAAGGTTCACAGTCGACGCGCAGGCGACGCCGCAGGAAGTCCCGATGTTCAACGTCATCGCCGAAATCACGGGCAGTGAAAAGCCTAACGAATACGTCATACTATCGGCGCACCTGGACAGCTGGCACGGGGCGCAAGGCGCAACTGACAACGGCACGGGGACGATCATGATGCTCGAGGCGATGCGCATCTTGAAGGCTGCGTATCCGAAACCCAAGCGTACGATCCTGGTTGGGCACTGGGGCGGTGAAGAGCAGGGGACGATCGGATCGAAATCGTTCGCCGA
>DATBKN010000055.1:0-7696 GCA_036555845.1 Gemmatimonadaceae bacterium
TGTTCACGGAATACGATGCCACCGCCGCGGCGCGCCGACTAATGACGTTCCTCGTGGACGACGTCTCCAACTGGTACGTGCGGCTCAACCGACGCCGCTTCTGGAAGACGGACAGCGACGACAATCGCGCGGCCTTTGCCACGCTGCACGAAGTCCTTGTCGTCTTTTGCCGTCTGCTGGCTCCGCTCGCGCCGTTCATGCCGGACTGGATCCACCGCGCGCTCACGGGGACGAGCGTGCATCTGGCCGACTATGTGCGCGGAGACTCTGCCGCCGGCGACCCGATCCTGGAAGGCGCCATGGACGAGGCGCGCGAACTCGTTAGGCTCGGCCGCGCGGCGCGTGAAGACGTCGGCATCAACGTGCGCCGGCCGCTGAATCGCGCGGTCTGCGTCGTACCGAAGACTCACTCGGCAAAGGTCGCCGAGCTGCTGCCGCTCGTCGCGCTCGAGCTCAACGTGAAGTCGGCCGAGCTGCTCGATTCTGCCGAAGAACTGGTGGAGTTGACAGCCAAGCCAAATTTCCGAGCGCTGGGGAAGAAGTTCGGGAAGGCCACGCCCATTGCGGCGAAGGCTGTGCAGGCGCTGTCGAGCGAAACCCTGCGCGCATTCGAGCGGGGCGAGACCGTGACTGTTTCTGTAGAAGGTACGGAACACAAACTCGATGTCGGGGATTTAGAGATCGCGCGAAAAGCGATGGGCGAGCTGGCTGTCAAAGAGGAGGGTGGGCGCTTCGTTGCCATCGACGCGCACATCACCCCGGAGCTGCGCGCAGAAGGGGTGGCCAGAGAGCTCGTAAGCCGTATCCAGCGGCTGAGGAAAGCGGCTGGATTCGCCGTCAGCGACCGCATCCGACTATGGTTATGGGGCGCTGAAGAGCTCGAAGCGGCGGCGAGAACGCATAAGGACTGGATCGCCGGAGAAGTTCTGGCCCGGGCGATGCACGTAGGTCAAAACGGCACAGTTTCTGATATCGTGACGCATACGGTTGAGATCGATGGCCTCACCGTAAACGTCGCCTTCACCATAGACGCAGGACTATGAGCTCAGCTGGTAGCACCAAGAAGCCGAAGCCCATGACGAAGAAGCAGTTGCAGCACTTCGAGAAGCGCCTTCTCGAGGAGCGCAAACGCATTCTCAAGGAGCTTGGCCACTACGACGAGACATTTGGCGCGACGGCACAACAGGCCGATGGCGATCTGAGCTCGTACTCCTTCCACATGGCCGATCAGGGGACCGACGCCATGGAGCGCGAAAAGGCCTTCCTGTTCGCGAGCAAGGAAGGGCGCTTCCTTTGGCACATCGACGACGCGCTCAGGCGGCTGTACCGGTCGCCGGAGACGTTCGGCATCTGCCAGCAGTGTGGAAACCCGATCGCGTTCGAGCGCCTCGACGCTCTCCCCCACGCGCGCTACTGCATCGACTGCAAGCAGCGAGAGGAAGATGCCAAGAAGTAGCTCGCGCGGCCTGTGGTTCTGGCCGGTGGTCCTCACTCTCGTCGTCGCGGACATCATCACGAAGCGCTGGGCTGAATCGGCGCTGCAGCCGCGCGGCGTGCCGCGCGAAGTCTTCGGCGATGGTGTGCGCCTAACGCTTGTTTACAATCCAGGGGCGGCGTTCGGCCTGCACCTGGGACCCTGGTCGCGCTGGATCTTCCTCGCACTCACCGTGGGTGCGCTCTTCATCCTGGCGCGCCTGTATATGCACACGCGCAGCGGCGAACGTCTCCGCGCCCTCGCGTTAGGCCTCGTCACTGCCGGAGCGATCGGCAACCTGCTCGATCGCATCACCTCGAGCATCGGCGTCGTGGACTTCATCGACGTCGGACTTGGTGACTGGCGTTGGCCGACATTCAACGTCGCCGACATGGCGGTGTCGGTTGGTGCGATCCTGTTGGCGTGGGTGCTCTGGGGCGATGATAAACGCGTCGCCGCAGAGAGCGCGGCGACGGCGCGCCCGGCTCTGTCGCAGGCTCCAGAAGGGCAGTGAGCACCAGGAACGCAAAAGCACCAGACGAATCAAGATTGCTCGAGGCGGACAGCGATGTTCGCCTCGACTCGTTAGTGGCCTCGATCGCGGGCGTGTCGCGCACGCAGGCTGCCACGCTCATCGCGACTGACCAGGTCCGCGTGGACGGTCGGCATGAGAAGGCGAGCTACAAGCCGCGAAAAGGCGAACGCGTGGAGGTATGGCGTCCGGCGCCCACTACGGAGCGGTCATTCGAGCCGGAGTCGATCGCGCTGACTGTCGTCCTCGAAGACGAGGACCTCCTCGTGATCGACAAGCCGCCCGGAATGGTGGTGCACCCGGCGCCGGGGAACTGGTCGGGGACACTCGTCAACGCGTTGTTAGCCCGAGGATTGTCTCGGGATCTCGGAGCCGGGGCGCGGGGTGCGGGCAGCGGGGAACGGGAGTCGGGAGTGCCACGTGCCGGGCTCGTACACCGACTCGATAAAGAGACGTCCGGGCTGCTTTTGGTCGCCAAGAACGAGCGCGCGCATCGTATTCTCGCCAAGGCCGTGGCTGATCGTCGAGTGATCAGGCAGTACGCCGTACTAGCCCGAGGGCACCTGCGCAGCGAGCGCGTCGTCGTGGAGAAGCCGCTTGCGCGCGATCCGCGAGACCGGAAGCGCATGGCAGTCGTCCAAACTGGCAAACCGGCGAAGACGACTTTCGTGCGGTTGGCGCGCTTCGAAGGGTCCGAGCTGCTTCGAGCGACGCTGCATACGGGACGCACGCACCAGATTCGCGTGCACCTCGCTTCGGTCGGGCACCCGGTCGTTGGAGACACCGTATATGGCGCCGCCGCTCGAAGACGAACGGCAACGACAGAGCAAGAGCCGACGTCGGGACGGCATTTTCTCCATGCCGCCCGGCTGCGTCTCCGTCACCCCTCGTCAGGCACGCTGATCGATCTGCGGTCGCCGCTTCCGCCGGACTTGCGCCAATCGCTGGCGGACGCCGCCCGCGACGCTCGCATCCTCCAGATGGCGGATCCGCTTGACGAGTTCGACTTCTACCGAGACGACGCCTAACGCGACGCTCCAGAACCTCTTGATCGTGGAGGTTTGCGGCCAGCTGTTCGCGCTGGACGCATCGCTTCTGCGCGAAGTCATCCCGGCACGAGGAGCGACACGCATTCCTGGAGCGCCGGCGCTCGTCAAGGGACTCATCAACCTGCGCGGATCGCTCATCGTCGTGGCGGACGTCGCCATGCGGCTGATGGGCCCTGAGGCGGGTCTGGCGCCTGACGACGGCTCGATCGTCATGGTCGAGGTCGAAGGGAAGAACATCGGCCTCGCCGTTCAGGACGTTCGCGACGTGGTTGCCCTCGAAGTGGAGCCTATCGACGGAAGTACTAAAGCCGCGTTTGGGGAGGGCAACACGGCTGGAGGGCTAGGGGGAGGCGTAGGCGGGTCGTTATGCCTCGGCGTGGGACGTTTGGAAAACGAGATCGTCATTGTGCTGGACGTTGCCGCGCTGGCGCGGCAGGTCGTCGCCTGACTTCGCACTTTGGAGATTGAAGCGTGAGCCAATCTGTACTCATCTGCGACGACGCGATCTTCATGCGGACGATGCTCGCGGACATCCTGCAGCAGGCGGGGTTCGATGTTGTGGGTGAGGCGGAGACCGGTGCGCAGGCTGTCGCACGCTATCGCGAGCTGCGGCCCGATCTCGTCACGATGGACATCGTCATGCCGGACATGGGCGGAATCGACGCCGTCCGGGAAATCACGAAGCTCGATCCAGCCGCACGCATTCTCATGTGCAGCGCGATGGGGCAGCAGGCGCTCGTGATCGAAGCGATTCAAGCCGGCGCAAAAGACTTTGTCGTCAAGCCGTTCCAACCGAGTCGCGTGCTCGAGGCTATACAGCGCGTTCTCTCGTAGCGTCGGGCGTCCGAGCCTTCAGGCCCGATGGACACCGCGAAGTACGTCGCGCTATTTGCCTCGGAAAGTCGCGAGAATCTCGCGGCGATCAACCAAGCGTTACTAGCTCTCGAGAAGCGACCAGACGCGACTGAAAGCGTCAACGAGCTGTTTCGCGCGGTTCACACATTGAAAGGAATGAGCGGCGTCATGGGCCCCGGTTACGCGGGGGTCGCCGAACTCGCTCATGAATTGGAGTCGCTGCTTTCGCTGGTGCGCGACGGGACGCGCATCGCGAACGCGGACACTGTCGAGCTGCTGTTCGCTGCCGCTGATGCACTCGAGCAGGCGATCGAGCAAGCCATCGCAGGTCAGGACGCCGCGTCGAAGGACACGGTCGCGCCCGTTTTGCAGCGACTGCGCGCCACGAACGAGTGGGCAGCGCCGGTTCAGGAGATCGCAGCCGCCGCAGCGGCCGCAACACAGCTACAGGGGAACGGCTATCACATCACGGTGAAGCTCTCGCCCGATGCCGCGTTGCCAGGCGTGCGCGGGATCATGGTGCTGCAGCGTGCTGCCTCGTTAGGCACTGTTCACGCATCGCGTCCGGACCAGGCGGCGCTCTCCGGCGACTGGAAAGGCGACACCATCGAGCTCAGGCTCGAGACCGGCGCCGACACCCGCGCTGTCGAGGAAGCCATTCGCGACGTCGGTGACGTGCGCGACGTGCAAGTGGCGCGGCCCATGGCCAGCAGCGCGGACGACGTGCGTGCGCGGCAGCGCTCGGACGACGCCTGGGAACGCGCGGAATCGCGCCGCGGCCAAGCGGTCAACGTGCGCATCGATCTACGCCGGCTGGACGCGCTCGTGAACCTCGTTGGCGAACTGGTCATCGCGCGCGGCCGCCTGACGCAGCTGAGCGGCGAGATCATGCACAGCGAGTTGGATGACGCTGTCGGTCACGCCGCGCGGCTGATCGGCGAGCTGCAGGACGCCGTGATGGCGAGCCGGCTCGTTCCCGTGTGGCAGATCTTCGATCGCTTCCCGCGCGTAGTGCGCGACGCCGCTCGCGCGTTAGGCAAGGACGTGGAATTCCTCGTCGAGGGCCGCGAGATCGAAGTCGATAGATCCCTGCTGGACCAGCTCGGGGATCCGCTGATTCACCTGCTGCGTAACGCCGTCGATCACGGCATCGAAGCGCCCGACGTACGCGCGGCTGCGGGAAAGCCGCGCACGGGCCGCCTCATTCTGAGCGCGGCGCGCGATCGCGCGTCCATCATGCTCACGGTGACCGACGACGGCCGCGGTGTCGATCGCGCCAACATTCTGCGAAAGGCACGCGCGTTAGGCATGCCCGAGGGCGAGCTGGCGGAGCTGAGCGATGAGCAGGTCCTGCGTGTCATCGCGCGCCCCGGTTTCTCGACGGCAGCGCAGGTGAGCGATTACTCGGGACGCGGCGTCGGCATGGACGCTGTGCTCTCGCGCGTCCGCGGTCTCGGCGGCTCCATGGAACTGGAGACGGCACCGGGCCAGGGAACATCGCTCAAACTGCGCCTGCCGGCGACGCTAGCCATCGTCCCGGCGCTGCTAACACGTGTAGCCACAGAGACATACGCCCTGCCGCTGACTCACGTCCAGGAGACGTTGCATCTGACGCCGGACGTGGTTCGCGCGGTACGCGGGCGTGATGTTTTGGTTCTGCGCGATGAGTTCCTCCCGCTCGTCCGGCTGCGCGATGTGGTGCAGCTCCCGGTACGCGACGCAGAGGGGAGCCAAGTCGTCGTTATAGAGGTCGCAGACCGCCGTGCGGGGGTGGTTGTCGACCAACTCATAGGGCAGCAGGAGATCGTCGTCAAAACGTTCGACACCGTGCGCGGCGCTGCGAGCTGCGTCACTGGTGCAACGATTCTGAGCGATGGATCACCGGCGCTCATCCTCGAAGCGACCAGTCTCTTGTAAGGATCAAACATGTACGACATTCGCTCGCTGCAGCCGATGCAGCTCGACGCCTTACGAGAAGTCGCCAATATCGGCGCGGGTCATGCCGCGACGGCGCTTTCCCAGATGACGGGTCAGACGATCATGATCTCGGTGCCCGAGATCAACATCGCGCCGCTGGAGGAAGTCCCGCCGACACTGTCGGATCCGGAGGAGCCCGTCGCCGCGGTGCTCATGCACATGCTGGGCGACCTCGCTGGTCACACGCTGCTCGTCTTCCCGAAGCCGACGGCGCTTCAGCTGGCGCAGCAGCTGACACGCCGTCCCGGGTCGCCTAACGGTAACCTCACGCCGCTCGAACAATCCGCGCTCAAGGAAGCCGGCAATATCCTGAGCGGCGCGTACATGAACGCGCTCTCGGACTTCATGGGCCTGATGTTGCTGCCGTCGCCGCCGAGTCTCGCGATCGACATGTCCAAGGCCGTGCTGTCCACTGCGTATCTGCAGTTCGGCGCGGACTACGATTATGTCTTCTGTGTCGAGACCGAGTTCCACGTGCATGAAGTTGGGCAGAAGTTGCGGGGGTTCTTTTTGCTGCTCCCGGATCCGCCGTCGCTGCGCGCCCTTCTTCGCGCGGTCCGGCTCGCGTAGTAGCGGTTCGTTAGGTCTCGTCGCCGAACGGAGCGGTCACGATGGCGCCGAGCCTCATGTCTGCACGGGATCGCGATGTGCTGCGTTCTTTTTCGCGGCGCATCGATCCAGCGGATGCGGGCGCGCATAACAACCTCGGCGTCCTGTATTTCAACAAAGGCCTCTACGACGAGGCGATCACAGCGTTCGTCCGGGCGCTCGAGATCGACGCGCGGATGGCAGTGGCGCAGCGCAATCTCGAGATCGCGTACTTCACGACCGGTGTCTACGACGCCAAAGTCAACGAGCTGCGGGAACAGCTGACGGCGGCGCCGAACGCGCGCGAACCGCGCTGGGAGCTGGGCCGTACGTACGCGCTGCTGGGACAATTTGCCAGCGCCATCGCCGAGTTCACTGGTCTCGTGGATAACAATCCGCGAGACGCTGCCGCGATGACGCAACTGGGTCTCGCCGAACAGAAGCGCGGCAACATGGAACGGGCCGGCGTCTGGATCGCACGAGCGCTCGCCGAGGAGCCCGATAACGCGCAGCTGCACTTTCACGCGGGCGAGATCAGCTACCATCGCGGCCTCAACGACGAGGCGCTCGCGCACCTGCAGCGCTGCAGCAGCATCATGCCGGATCACGCCGATGCGCTTTACTTGTTAGGCTTCGTGCTCGGCGACATCGGGCGTCACGAAGAGGCGCGCGCCGCGACGCAGCGCGCCATGCAGCTCAAGCCCGCGTTAGGCCGGGCTCACGCCAACCTCTCGCTGGACCGCTTCGACCCGCGCTCGGCGGCCGCCGCATCGGCCGCGCGCGAGAAGCTGGGGGCGACGCAGGAAATGACCGTGGCCGACGAGGGTCTGCTCGCGCACTACAACCTCGGTTTGGCGTTCAGACAGAAAGGGTATCTCTCCGAAGCGCTGCACGAATACCGCCTGGCCTTGGATCGCGGTGAGGATCGCGCACTCGTATCGCAAGCGATGGCGGAGATCCATCTGCTACAGGGCGACGGTGCCGCGGCCGTGCCGCTGTACGATCGCCTCGTGGAAGAGACGCCCGATTCGCCGAAGCTATGGAACGAGCGCGGTGTGGCACTGCACCAGGTTGGCCGCCTGGACGAAGCATGCAGCAGTTACGAGCGTGCCGCGGCGATCGACACTCGTTATGCGCTCGCGCTGAACAACATGGGCGTGGCGATGTGGCAGGCCGGACGCCTGGCCGAGTCCGTCGACGCCTTCCAGCGCGCGATGCACG
>DATBKN010000056.1:0-2902 GCA_036555845.1 Gemmatimonadaceae bacterium
GCAACGCCTCTCGCTGCAGCCGATGTTCTGGCAGCGTACCGACGGCCGTCGCCCCACCCGAAAGGACGGGCGGCCGAGGTGTACCAGGCGGACGGTGTGGTGGAAGCGTCATCCAACAACTAGGAAGTAGGGGATAGGGGATAGGGGATAGGGGATAGGGGGCTAAACTATAGCGCACGATGCCGGAGCACAGCGCAAGGTCTCTTTCAGATCAGCCAGCACTCTTGGTCACGCGAGCGAATTTGCGCACGTACCTCGGCGACGCCGCGCGGAAACAGCAGCTCGTCACTCCCCTCTTCGACCTCATCGCTCCGCGCTACGATCGATTCACTCGCGCCTTTTCTTATGGATTGGACGCGCGCTGGAAAGAGGAGCTGATTCGCCGGCTGGCGCACGACGTCGACGGCGGGCGTGTGGACGCGCTGGATGTCGCCTGCGGGACCGGCGATCTGGCCATCCGTACAGCGCTCGCGATCCCAACAGCCCAGGTGCGCGGCATCGATGTCTCCGAGCCGATGCTCGCGATCGCGCGTTCGCGCTTGCAGCACGCGTTGTACGGCCGAGTCACATTCGAACGCGGCGACCTGGCTCGGCTCGACGCGCCGTCCGCGAGTGTGGACGTCGTGACTGCCGGGTACGCGATCCGCAACGTCCCGGATCCGCGCGCCGCGTTAGGCGAGCTTGCGCGCGTATTACGGCCCGGCGGTCGGCTGTACCTCCTCGACTTCTTTCGCCCTGCGGACGCCGTTTGGCGCGCGCTCTACCTGGGCTACCTGCGCGTGGCGGGGGCCACGGTCGGTTGGCTCTGGCACCGCGCTCCCGCGGCGTACGAGTACATCGCCGCGTCTATCTCGCAGTTCGCGACGTGCGAAGAATTTGCGGCCTGGTTGAGGGAGGCAGGGTTCCACGTCACCGCCGTGCGTCCCAAGCTGCGCGGCGGCGTCGCGTTGGTTCTCGCCGTGCGACGTTAGGCAGTCTGTGCCTTCACTCCCGCGCTCATGGCCGTTCGGCTCGCGGCGTGCGTGTCGACAGCGACAATAGGGAATGCGAATATTGCGCAATGCGCGCTGCGGATCACGCCCGTTGCCGTACTGCCGACGAGCACGCGGTCGAGGAAGCCGAGTCCCTTGCTGCCGACCACGATCACGTCAGCGCCGACTTCGTCGGCGGCGGCGATCAGCTCTTTGGTGGTCTTCCCTTCACGGATCGCGGTTGTCACAGTGACGTTCGGCGGCGCGTCCAGCTCGCGAATGACGCGCTCGAGCGCCGGAGCGACGCCGCGCTCGTACTCTGCGCGCCACTCGGCATACGCGGTTGGCTGCAGATCCCAACGCGGCGCTACGTGCACGAGCGTGAAGCTCGTTAGGGTGGGCAGATTGACCATCGCGGCGTGCGCGGCGGCCATGCCGGCGCCGCTGAAGTCGACACCGCAGACAGCGCGTCGCGGAAACTGCGAGTAGGGCTGCGGAACCGCGAAGATCGGCGTGCGCGCCGCGCGCAGCGTATGCAGCGTCGTCTCGCTTCCGAAGACCCGGTCCATCAATTGGTGCTGTCCCAACCCCATGACGATCACGGCCGCGTTCAGGCTCTCCGCTACGCGCGCGATAGTCGTCGCGGGATCGCCGCTACGAACCTCGATCGGCCAGTTGACTTGCTTCCCGGCGACATCGGCGAGCTGGAAGCGTACGCGCGCAAGCAGTGCGTCGCGGCGCTCTTCAGCGAGATCTTCTATTGGGACGACAAAGCCGTATTCGCTCGCGACCAGTGGCGGCGGTTCGAGCACGGCGATGACACGCACATCTCGGTGGGTCGCCTCCGATAGTTGCCCGGCTGCACGAACGGCGGCATCGGATTCTTTCATGCCGTGCGTTGCCAGGAGAATGGGCTCGTTGCCGTGCGACTCGTTAGGGTAAGCGCTCATCAGGCCTCCCATGAACGTCACGGCCGCACCATGCGGTCGGGCGTGTACCCTTTAATACGCAGGAGCCGGTCCGGCGTGCAATCGGAAAGTGCCGGACCGGAGTGTGAGGGATTAGCTGAGCCCGCTGGTGAGGCCCATGCCCTAGTCCCTGAAATCGGCTTCCCCTTCCTTGTGACCACGTGACCCAGCTCTAAGCTGCCTCGCGTGCCTCTTCCCGCGAGCGTCGCACGAGCGAATGATGCGCTCCATAGCTGAAGTAGAGCAGCAAGCCTAACGCGAGCCAGACGACGAGCCGGATCCACGTCGAGATTGGCAACGCCAGCATCTGCACGAGGCACGACAGCGCGCCAAGAATTGGAACAAGCGGCACCCAGGGCGTGCGGAAGGGCCGCGGGAGATCAGGCGCCGAGCGTCTCAGAATGATGATGCCGATACAGACGAGAACGAATGCGAGCAGCGTCCCCATGCTGACGAGCTGACCGAGTGTCGTCAGCGGCAGGAGCCCGGCGGCGAGCGCCATCGCGCTGCCGGTGATCATCGTGCTCATGTGCGGCGTGCGGAATCGCGGATGCACGCGGCTGAACATCTTCGGCAGAAGCCCGTCGCGGCTCATCGAGAAGAAGATTCGCGACTGACCGAGCAGTTGAACAAGCATCGTACTGAAGAGACCGAAGAGCGCGCTGATCTTGATGATTGGGCTCAACCACGTTAGGCCCGTCGCGTCGATCCCGACCGCCAGCGGGTCGGGAACGTTGAGCTGCTTGTAGGACACGATCCCCATGAGCACGATGGCGACGGCGATGTACAGCACCGTGCAGATCGCCAGTGACGCCAATATTCCGATCGGCAGGTCACGCTGCGGGCGTTTCGCCTCCTGAGCCGCAGTGGAGACCGCATCGAATCCGATGTATGCGAAGAACATGATCGCTGCTGCACGCAGTACTCCCGACCAACCGAATGCTCCGAACGATCCTGTGTTCG
>DATBKN010000057.1:0-3326 GCA_036555845.1 Gemmatimonadaceae bacterium
CGCTGCACTATGCGGCCGGAAATGTGCCGGCGGTGCGTCGCATGTTAGCCGAGCGACTGACGCAGGCGGGTGCGGAGGAATGGCCGCTGCGACGCCGATGGTCGGTCGTGCTCGGGTTCTTCGCTGACCAGCTGCGCGCGCGCGGGAATCCGGCTGCGGCTGTCAATGTTTACCGCAAGGCGCGCGAGATCGATCCTACCAATGCGCGGACGCTCCTCAATCTCGCTATCGCACAGAACGAGAGCGGTGATCCTGCAGGCGCCGTGCTTTCATACCGCGAGAGCCTAACGCGCGATCCGCTGCAGCCGCTGGCGTACATCAATATGGGGATTGCACTCGAAGCGCAGGATGATCTCAATGGCGCGACGACTGCCTATCGAGCAGCGCTGAACCTCAACGAGCGCGACCCGCTTGCCCATTTCAATCTTGGGAACGTCTTCCTCAAGGGAGACGATCTGGAACAGGCGCTGCGCATGTACCGTCGCGCGGCAGAGCTGGATCCCTCGATCGCCGCGGCGCACTTCATGGTTGCCCGATTATTGGCGCAGCGCGGGCAGATGGCCGACGCGCTCAAATCAGTCGAGCACGGGCTGGAATTCGATCGCACGAATGCGGACGCGATCGCGTTGCGCAATCAGCTGCGGCGTGCTTCGTCACCGCAATGACAAAGGTCACATGCTTCACCGCGGTGAAAGCTCTTAAGGTTTTTTAGCCGGCCGGCGCGCAGTTGCAGGCTTGCGTTCAGGGCCTAACGCCAGGGCGCTTGCCTTCTGTAACACGCGCGCAAATGCCTGAGCGTCTTCCGAATCGATCGGCCCGCGCACTTCGACGAGCGAATCATCGGCGAAGAACAGCGTGAGTACAGGGCCATCCTCTTCCACGCGCATACTCAGCGAGGCCGTTCCCGCGCGTTCGCCGGGTTCGTGCACTGCACTGCGCCACGATGTCGTGTCTCGTTTGCTCCGGCGGCGAGTCAACAGACGAATCGTCGTGTCCGACCAGCGACGCACGTCGGTGCCGACGAACGAAAGGAAGATGTTCTCGCGACCGTTGTCGACTGCGAGGCGAACCTGATTCGGCCGCACCTGCACGATGACAGCCATCTCCCCGTACATCGCACGGGCGACGGTTGCCAGCGTGTCCTGCGCGTTCGCTCGCGGTGACAGCGCGACGATGGCCACAGTTAGGCCAAGTGGAACGAGCCGCATGTCCTATTATACCCCGCATCGTCGCACGCAAAACGTTCGTCGTAAAATATCCCCCTATGGCGAATTCAAAGGGTGCGGTTCTATCTTCGGGCGGCCGCGCCAGCCTCGTCCGGTGTGGCTGCCAAACCCTTCTCCGAGGAGCACATGCGCAGCTGGCAACTATTGAGGCTCGCAGTACCAGAAGTTCGTGCCCGATATGTCCTGGGTCTGCTCGCGATCGTCGCATTCTCGTCGGGTCGGGCCCTTGCGCAAACGGGTTCGATTAGCGGGCGTGTGACCGATTCATCGAACGCTCAAGGGATCGTTGGGGCGCGCGTGCAAGCGCTTGGCGCGAACGGCGTCGGGGTCGCAGCGGTGCTTTCGGGCGGCAATGGGGCCTATCAATTGACCAACCTGCAGCCAGGAACGTACACGGTGCAGGTCTCTCGCATCGGCTACGCCCTGCGGCGAGTGCCGAATGTGAACGTGACAGCAGGCAGCGTCGCGACGGTGGATGTGCCGATGTCGGTCATCGTCACCGAGCTCAATCCCGTGGTCACGACAGCATCACGACGCGAGGAAAAGATCCTCGAAGCACCGGCGTCGATCTCAGTCGTCGAGGTTAAGGCCATTCAGGAACAGCCGTCGGTGACAGTCGCCGACCATATCAAGACGCTGCCCGGCGTAGATGTGAATCAGGGCGGCGTTATGCAGGCGAACATCGTTGCACGCGGGTTCAACAACGCGTTCTCCGGTTCGATCCTAACGCTGCAGGATTATCGATTCGCATCGGTGCCGTCGCTGCGCGTAAACGTGCCGTATCTGTTCACCGGTACGAACGAAGACGTCGAACGCATCGAGGTCTTGTTAGGACCCGCCTCGGCGCTCTACGGACCCAACAGCGCCAATGGCGTGCTGCACGTCATCACGAAGTCGCCGTTTACGTCGCAGGGGACCACCCTAACGATCGACGGCGGCTCGCGCTCGCTGCTGCGCGGCTCCTTCCGCACGGCGCAACTGCTCGGCGACAAAGCCGGCTTCAAGATTTCGGGTGACTACTTCACGGCCAGGGAATGGGAGTACAAGGATCCGGGCGAGCCCGATGTCTTCCCAGCCGCAGCCCCAGCGGGACGCCGCGGCCGGCCTAACGTGCGCGACTTCGATCTCGAGCGCACGTCAGGAGAAGCGCGCCTCGATCTACGGCCAACAGAGAAAGTGGAGCTCGTCTCCACGGTCGGTTACACGAAGCTCGGGAGCGGAATGGAGTACACCGGCGCCAACGGTACCGCACAAGTGAAGAACTGGAGCTACCTCTCGCTGCAGCAGCGCGCGCGTGTCGGCCGCTGGTTCGGGCAGATCTTCGCCAACATGAGCGATGCTGGGAACAGCGACTCGCTCGATTTGGGCGGCACGTTCCTGCTGCGATCCGGCCAACCGATCGTCGACAAATCGCGAGTCTTCGCCGCACAACTGCAGCACTCGTGGGATTTCGGGACGCGGCAAGGATTCGTGTACGGCTTCGATTGGATCAAGACGGAACCGCGCACAGGCAACACGATCAACGGACGCAATGAAGACGATGACGAAGTGACTGAGATGGGAGGCTACGTCCAGTCGACGTCACGCCTGAGCAGCATGTGGGACTTTATCGCTGCGTTGCGCATCGATAGTCACAGCCGCATCGACGGGAGTCAGGTTTCGCCGCGCGCGGCGCTCATCTTCAAGCCCACGTCGACGCAGAACTTCCGCTTCACGTACAACCGCGCGTTCCAGACGCCGGCGAACTTCACGATGTTCCTGGACCTCATCCAGGCGCGCAACATCCAGGGCTCCGGCTATGACATTCGCGCGTTAGGCAATCCCCCCAAGAAAGGCTGGCAGTTTAACCGCTCGTGCCAGAATACAGCGAGCGGCGGCCTTTGTATGATGTCGCGCTTCACCGGCGGCAACACGTTTGTCAACGCGACGGCGAACACGGCGTACCCGGGCTTGCTCACTGCACTCGCGCCACAGATCACGGCGCTCTTGACGCCAACGATCGGCGCACAGCGGGCCGCGGCTGTTGCGAACATGCTGGCTGGCCTGCGTCCAACTGACGCGCAGGTTGGAACACGCATCACGTATCTCAGCAACGCAGCC
>DATBKN010000058.1:0-3554 GCA_036555845.1 Gemmatimonadaceae bacterium
CACGATGACCGGTCTCGCGGAGACATCCACGGGCACTGTAACAGTGTTCGGCGAGGCCGTTCGCGATAACCCCGCACTGTATCGTCGCATCGGCGTTATGTCGGAGCACGAGTCCGTCTATGGATTCATGACCGGGCGAGAGTTCGTGCGCACGATGGCCAAGCTGCGCGGCGTCGATGATCTCGAAGCGGCCGTGGATCGTGCGATCGCGCTCGTCGACCTCGCGGATGCGCAGAATCGCCAGATGGACACGTACTCGCGTGGCATGCGACAGCGCATTCGCCTCGCCGGAACGCTCGTGCACGATCCGGAAGTTCTGATTCTCGATGAGCCGCTCAATGGCGCGGATCCACGTCAGCGTGTGCAGTTCAAGCGTCTGCTCCAACAACTTGCGGCGCAGGCACGCACGATCGTTCTCTCGTCGCACATCCTCGAGGAAGTCGAAGAGCTGGCGGAAACCGTGCTTCTCATCGTGAACGGCAAGCTGGCGGCGTCAGGCGGTTTCCGCGCGATTCGCGCGGCGCTCAACCAGCGTCCCTACCACGTGCGCGTGATATGCGACTCACCACGCGCACTTGCCGCCTCTGTCGTTAGGCTCGGCTCGGTGGATGCTGTGAACGTCGATCCCGATGGTGCTGTTGTCGTGCTGAGCCGAAACGTGCTCGATCTCCAGATCGAGCTGCCGCGCCTCGCGCAGTCGGCAGGAATAAGCCTGCGCAAAGTGGAACCGCTGGACGATTCGCTGGAAAGCGTCTTCGGCTACCTGGTGGAGCGCTAGGTAATGGGCACCGTATATCGAATGACACTGCGGCAGCTGTCCAGCCGCTGGCGGCTGCTCATCATGACGGTTCTTGCGATGATGCCGGTGATCATCGCGCTCTTGATGCTGCGCTCCGCCAATGCGCCGAGCGTACAGGATTTCGAGACGGTGATACTCAGCGCGATGCTGGCCGGCTCCATCGCACCGCTCGTCGTGCTGGCGATCGCGGCTCCCGCGTTCGCGAACGAGATCGAGGACAAGACGCTGGCTAATCTCGTTCTTGCGCCGCTCTCACGCGGGCGCATCGCTCTACCCAAGCTTCTCGCGACGGTCACCGTCGCCACACCGTTCATGGCTGCGAGCGCGTTCGCCACGAGTTACGTCGCCTTTCTTGGCGACATGACCGCGACGATCGCGGTCACTGTCGCCGTGATCGCAGGCGTCGCGATGTATGCGGCGGCGTTCGTTTGGCTCGGCTTGGTCACAACGCAGGCCATCGGCGTCGGGCTGCTCTACATCGTGCTGTGGGAAGGACTCTTTTCGGGATTCGTGTCCGGAGTACGCCTGCTCAGTATCAGGCACTATTCGATTGCGCTGATGCACGGGCTGGATGAGCGGCGCTTCGCGTTTACCGGCCACATGAACTTCGCGGTCGCCATTGTCATCTCCAGTCTTGTGTTCGCCGGGTTTCTGCTGCTTTCTATCCGGCGGCTGCGTCGCATGGACGTGCCATAGGGCCTAACGCGATCTCGGAGTTTGCTATGCGGCCGCTGCGTTTGTCATGTCTGCTCTCGCTCCTCGTGGCGGCAACGCTTCCCGCGCAGCCGCGGACCCTCGCTCAGCGACTTGGGCTTCCCGCCGACGCAAAGCTCCTGATCCTCCACGGCGACGACCTCGGCGTCTCTCATTCGGTCAACGTCGCCAGCTTCGAGGCGCTGGACAAAGGCGCCATCTCGTCGGCCAGCATCATGATGCCGACGCCATGGGTCACTGAAGTCGCCACGTATGCAAGGGCGCACCCTAACGCGGACCTCGGGCTTCACCTCACGCTGACGAGCGAATGGGACACGTATCGCTGGGGGAGCGTAGAGTCGAAAGACAAAGTCCCCAGCCTGCACGATTCGACGGGCACGTTTCCGAGCGACGTCGCCCCAGTCGCGGCGCGAGCGAAACCCGATGAAGTCGAACGCGAGCTGCGCGCGCAGGTCGATCGCGCGCTGGCGCTCGGGATCCGTCCCACGCATCTCGACAGCCACATGGGTGCGCTCTTCGCCACACCCGAGCTCATCGCGACGTACATGAAGGTAGCGCGCGAGTATCGTCTGCCATTTCTGGCGTTACGCGTCTCTCCGTTCGGGCCGCAGATGCCGCTGTCTGAAAAGGACATTGTCCTCGACGCCGTGATCGTCGCCGGTCCCGACGTTCCGCGAGACAAATGGCAGGAGTTCTACATCAACGCCGTCGCGAATCTCAAGCCGGGTCTAACGGAGATCATCGTTCACCTCGGCCGCGACGACGCCGAGCTCCAAGCCGTGATGGTGAATCACGAGCCGTATGGATCGGCTTGGAGGCAGCGCGACTTCGATGTCGTGAACAGCGCGGAATTCAAGAAAGCGCTGCTGGATCACCGCGTGACTCTTGTGACCTGGAAGGACCTGCACAGGGCAGCGCAATAAGAAGAGCGGACGATCCGCCGCCGATCGGATCGTCCGCCCGCTACACTCGGCTGGGTCGCAGTCTATCTCGTCAGGGTCACACGAACGCCGCCACTCCTGGCAGTTCCACTCCCACGGCTCGCATGAAGCCAAGTGCGTCCCAGAGCGAGTAGGACTCGACGATCTTTTCGCCCTCGAATCGAAGCATGACAACACAGGAGATCGTGAAGTTCTTGAAAGTGGGTGCCAAGCCGAGGAACTCGCCTTTGTGCGTTCCTGTCGCCTTTAGAAACGTGACGAGCTTGTCACCCTCGGCGATCTGATCCTCGACCGTCAGGAAGAGGTCTGGGATCGCCTTCTTGAAGAACTGCACGTACTCTTTTGCCGCGATTACACCCTTCGTCTTGATCGGGACATATGGATCCCTGATCAGAGTGAAGGGAGTGTTGAACTCCTCGAGGAGCTCGAATTTCCCCTTGTTCCACACCTCGTCGAAGAGGCGGAGGCTGAGTTTCTTCTTGTCGAATGCCATGATGATGCTCCTCCTGCACGCGTGGACACGGGACCGCAGAATGTCCTTCCGAGCAGCGTAACGGAACTCGTTAGGAAGGCGATACCTGCGATAGCGGGCTGCTCTCGTGACTGGAGTCGCATCGGCGGCGGTGATTCCAGCACTGAGCCAAACCGCCAACGCGATACATAAAGTCGACAGCCAGTCGCGAGCAGCAGGGAATCCCGCATCTCGTGTGGGGAAAGCTCCGCTCGCTATTTCGAGGCGCCGCAGGGGGTCGGCTAATTCGTTGAGTCTGCGACAAGGCGGCGCTGAATGCCGCGATCTGATCAACCGCTTCGCGCGAGCTTCCGCAGCCGGCTTCGCGCGCTGTCGACGAGCGGCTGCAACTCTGGATCAGCTGCGCGCGGCCCACAGGCCGTGAGCGCTGCAAGAATTGCGATGATCGTCCTGCTACGGCACAACAGCGTCGACAGCGTCACGAGTTAACGCGCTCCGAAGAACGCGCGTCAGCGTACACCCAGGCCTGTTTCCCTGACGCGAGCGTCGTGGAGACGCGCTTGTAGCCCGCTGGCTCGTATTCGTCGGCGCTCGCGAGCTCGCTGTCTGTCACTTCGAGTACAGTCCC
>DATBKN010000059.1:0-8635 GCA_036555845.1 Gemmatimonadaceae bacterium
CACTCGACGATGTGCAGGGACGATGCTCATGAAGCGCGTCGCTCCGATCACCTGACCCGACTCGCGCAGAGTCGTCGCAAACGCCAGCGCATTGCCGGCACGCTGCTCAGCCAGTGCTTCCTCGACAAAAGCCCGCATCCCGTCGCAGTCGCTGATCTGCACGGGCGTCCATGTCCACAGTGACGCATCGAGACCGACGTCGCAGAGTGCGTTTACGTGCTGAAACGTGAGGGGCACGAGCCTAACGAGCTTGCCCTCCAGGGTCACAGGCTCGACGCGAAACATCTAGCTCGTGGCTCCGTCCGCCCTGGCCACCAGCGCTGTCGCCGCCATGTTGCCCGTCGTGTTGAGTACCGTGGAGAAGATGTCAGGGATGGCGTCGACGGCGATCAGGATCCCGATCCCCTCGGCAGGCAATCCGATGGCGACGAACAAGGGTGCCAGGGAGATGAACGCCCCGCGCGGAATGCCGGGGCCGGCGAATCCAAGAAATACCGACGCGACGGCAATCGTGCCCAACTCGCGGACGCCTAACGGGACACCGTAGAACCAGCCGATGAAAAGCGCTCCCACCGTCCACGATACGGGGCCCGCGATCTTGAACATCGAAACCGCGAGTGGCAGCACGAAGCCAGTCACGCGCTCCGGCAGCTCGAGCTCACGCTCGGCGCCTTCGACGAGCGCGGGAAGTGCGGCGAGTGACGAGCTGGTGCTCAGCGCGACGAGCTGCGGCGGCAGAACGGCGCGTGCAAACTGGCGCAGAGGTATGCGTCCAAAGATCACGACAACCGGGTAGAGCAGCGCTGTCACAACGAGGCTGGCCACCGAGTACGCCACCATATAGAAGCCGATCGCGCCAACGAACGCCGTTCCGGCACGTGCGGCGATGGGCAGCACGAGCGCGAAGACTCCGATCGGAGCCAGCAGGATGATCCAGCGCACGAGCATCAGCATCGCGTCGCCTAACGCCTGAAAAAAGGCGACGAGTGAGCCGCGCGCCGCGGCTGAGGTGCGCGTGATGGCGAGCCCGAAAAGGAGCGTGAAGATGATGAGCGGCACGATCTGTCCGTTTGCTGCAGCGGCGATCGGGTTGCTCGGGATCAACGATGTCAACCACTGGGCGAACGTCAGGTTTTGCCCCGAGGCGGCGACTTCGCTCGCGGCCTGTGCCGCACCGGCCGGTAGCGGTGGTCGCACGGCGTCGTTAGGGAGCAGCGCGAACAAAGCTGGAGCAAACGGCATCACGATGAGCGCAGTGCCGACCAGGAGCAGAAGGAAGACGATGAGCGTTCGTCCGCCAAGTTTTCCTATTGAGGCGACATCGGTTGCCGACGCAACGCCTGTGATGATGAGCGATACGACGAGAGGAAAGACCGTCATTCGAATCGCGTTCACCCACAGCGTACCGAGTGGCGCGAGGAAATCCGCCGCGCGAAGCAGCGGGGCGCTATGCATGGCGCCGATCGCGATGCCGACTCCTACTGCACTGACGAGAGATACGACAACGCGAGTGGATTCTTTCATTGCATAATGGGTTGCCGCCGCTCGAACGAGCGGCGGGCCCATTATGCAGCGATGTTACACGGACCGCGACTGCGACATCACGTTCCTGTCGTCGAGCCAGTCGCGCCCTGTGCGCTCGCCCCTGTTGTGCGACCAGACTTGCGTGCCGCCTCGTCTCCCTCACGGAACGCCGGCTGCGTTACCTCCCGATCGTCAGCTTTCTCGCCCGTGAGCGACGCCAGGAATCCGTGACGCACTTTGAGCTCGTTGCGCACGTCGTCCACGCCCCACACGTCTTCCGCGATGTCTTCGGCCAGCCGCTTGGCACGGCGATCTTCGACGACACCCATCAGCACGACTTGGCAGTTGCTCACTCGCACGTCGATGTCGACCGCGTCGAGCTCGGGGTGTCGCGTTAGGCGTTCGTTCACGTCCTCACGAATTCTCTCGTCGGAGCGCTTGTAGTTTCGCGGACCTCTGCCGGCGAAGTTGCGCTGACGCGACTGAGTCAGCCCCCGTGCATCGCCTTGGTCGCCGATGTAGCTCCGCGCCGGGCCATAGCCGTAGCCGGTCGATGGACCGTAGTCCATCGGCGCGACGCCGTAACCACCATACTCGCCGTAGTAGCCGCGATTCGACTCGAAGCGACGTTGGCCGGCCGCGCGCGGTCCCACACCAGGTCCGAACCCGCTTGTGCCTTCGAGCATACCGACACCCAGGCTCGACTCTGACCAATCACGGCCGCGATACGAGCCGCCGCCGGTTTCCCTACCATATGATGTATCCGGTCCGTCGAGAGCTCTGCCGCCGCCAAAGAATCCACCGCGCTCGTAGCGACTTTGATCGCTGCGGTCTGCTGCGCGACCGCGCTCCCATTCTTCGCGACCGGTGTCTTCATGCCTTGGACTACTTCCAGCGCGATAGTTGCGTTCGCTCCACTCTGGTCCTCGCCCTCGGTCGTATTCGCTGCTGCCGCGCGCTTCGGCACGTTGTCGTTCGCGTTCCCAGCGGTCGTAGCGTTCATCGCGCTCGACGTCTTCGTCATCGCGGCCGTAAAGACCGCGGTAGCCCTGCCCGTAGTTCCGTTTTTCCATGTTGCCTCCATGGACCTTCCGATCCGGCATAGAGTTGCCGCGTCATTCTAGACGCGACGCAGACTCATGCGCTCGCGCGCGATGTGGACGCGCGACGCACGCGCGACGCGACGTTGCAAAGAGCACACCGCTGGCAGCATCGCACGAGCAGACGATCCCAAGCGTTAGGTGGCCCTGGCTATCGGATCACTCCGGCTGCGCGAGTCGCCGTTACATCATCAAGTCGCCGCCGTTGATGTCGAGTGAGGCGCCTGTGATGTAGCCGGCGGCGGGAGACGCAATGAAACAGATGAGATCCGCGACCTCGCGGGCCGTCCCCAGGCGGGGCACGGGGTAGCTCGCGGCCAGTCGCTCGAGCAGCTCCCCCGATGCGTTCTCGTGTGTGAGCTCTGTATCGATCATGCCAGGACAGATCGCATTGATCGTGATGCCGAACCTGCCAAGCTCCTTGGCCGCCGCTCGCGTTAGGCCCAGCAGGCCTGTTTTCGACGCGGTGTACGCCGCGCTGCCGAGCGTGGAGACCATGCGACCAGCGGTGGATGAGATGTTGACGATGCGGCCGTATTTCTGCGCCCTCATCGCCGGAAGCACCGCTTTCGTGAAAAGGAACGGCGCCGTGAGATTGACCTCTACGGTCTCGCGGAATTCGTCCGCGGAGAGTTCGGGGAAACGCGTCGACCGTGCGACGGCGGCGTTGTTGACGAGTATGTCGACTCGGCCGAAGCGGTCCAATGTGCGGCGCACGATGTCCTCAGGGGCGCCGTGTGCAGAGACGTCGCCTGAAACGGCGAGCGCGCGGTCACCTAACGAGGATACGACCTCATCGGCGCGGGCCTGGTCACGCACGTTGACTGCCACAGATGCGCCGAGCTCGTACAGACGCGTTGCCGCTGCGCGCCCAAGACCGCGTGCGGCACCCGTTATGAGCGCGACGCGATTCGTGAAGTCGTAAGCGTTGTTAGCGAGATCCATTGATCGTTCGGCGCGAAGTACTCTCCATTGCGCGCGGAACGATAGATGACTGGAACGCTATGCTGCTAGGGACCCACGCTTCCGGTCGACTCGTGGCCGAGCAGGGCTGGGCAATGTTTCAAACGATGCCGACTGTTAGGACAGCTACGACGCGATTTGCAAAGTCGAACAATGGCTGTGCTTGGCGTGAAGGCGCCAAAGCGACGAGAAAATGAGTCGTGGGGTTACAATGCGAAACGAAGTGCTCCCACGACGTGACTCCTAGAATTGTCGCCCACGTTACATCTGTGCTGAGCGACTGAAGCGATCTTTCAGCGCATCACGCACCCAACAATTGGCAGTGCGATCTCGCCGTCACCTCAGCGCGGAGGGTCTATGCGGAGCGAGAAAGCGTGTGTCGGCTCCGATACCGATTGGCTGCACTCCTATCGTGCGACAAACAGCGACCGACTAATCAACGATCCAGATTTTGCCGCCTGGCTAGAAAGCGAGTACGTCCCAATCGCTGGAGGCTGGCAGTACTGAATGGCGCTCAACCGACCCGCCGTGAGCGGGCCCGAGTTCGCCAGGATCGTCGCTGACGCGAATCGTAAGGTCGACAAGCTCGAAGCGAGCAATTGGGATTTCGAAAAAGTCCCGGAAATATTCGCCAGGCCGCAGCACGCGGACGTGATGGCGAAAGAGGCGATCCACCTGCACGACGGTCGGACGATGACGCGCATTGGTCGCCTCGTCCTTGGCGGTGTAGGGACTCACTTCAATCTGATGGGAAGCATTCCGTCCGACGCGACATTCAAAGTCGCCGACGAGTACACGTCGCACGCTCTGAACGAGATCAACAGCCAGGTCGGTCCCGCCGGGCTTTATGACGTGCCCGAGTATCGGCAGATCGCACAGCAATTCTCGCAGGCCGAACAAGTCGAGTTCAACAACTATGGCTTGTTCTATCGATTGAAGGACCTGGTCTCCTGGCTGCTGATCCACGATGCCGGCTGCTTTCCAAGCACGCTCGAGATCATCGTGCGGCGTTTTGCGATGGGAAACGTCGTTCAGAACAACATGTACCAGACGCGACGGCCCTCCACGAATCCGAAGAAGCCGGCGCTCATGCGAAGCCCTGGCTTGATGGTCCAGTTTCCGTCGAAGGTCGTTGAATGGATGGAAATGCCGATCTACGGCGGCTTGGTGGATTCGACGGTCAAGGTCGAACACTTGTTGACCGTGAAGCCGACCAACATCTCTCATCCGTATCTGCCACTCGTTCTCGAAAGCAAGGTTCGCCTTGTTGGCGAGGACTATTATCTGCGCACGTATGGCGGCACGACGCCGAAGGAGGCACTGCGCGGGCCGGGCGTTCCGCAGGAAGGTCCCGATAAGAAGCGCAAGAAAAAATCCAAGTGAGTAGCGCGAGGGTCACATGACATCTCTCGTCGAACTGGAAATCGATGCGCCGCTGCCGATCGGGGTCGAGCGTTCCGAATTCGAGCTGCACGTGCGCGGAGAAATCCCCGCGTGTATGGCGGGCTACCTCGTAATCGCGACGAGCCGCCGGCACAAGACGCACTCGTTTTTCAGCAGATGGCACGATTCGCAGGCTGATCTCCTTCGCATCGAGCTCTTCCCCGGCAAGCCCGGTCAAGCGCGCGCGACCTTCTTGTCCGTCGACCGACGCTGGAGTGCCCCTGGAGAGGGCCCGTCGCCGTTCTACGAGACGCAGCCTAACCATGGGCTCAATTGTTCGGCGGACACAGTGTGGGCGACGAATCTGCTCTTCGGTGCGCCGCTTGAAGTCGACCTGGAATCGTGGCGGCCGCGTCGTGTGCTGCGTTTGCTGGAGCCTACGCGGAACAGCCCGCAGGTTTCCACAACGTCGCACTTTGCGTGGAGTCTCGACGGACGCTTCGCATACTTCCATCAATCGTTGCTCGAGTGTGAAGCGAAGGGACAACCAGTGAGCGCGGCTGGATTGATCCTGGCGCGCCTCGACACGTGGACCAGTGAAACACGAGCATGGCGCGTGCTTGCGCCTAACGAGGACTCCAACCTCGACGGCGCCAACTTTCACTCCGCATTCTACTACGAAGAGGGAGGACGGCGTTTCGTCGGCCTGTTGAAGACTGGCGCGATCATCGAGACGCTGGCGGCGCACGATGAGCCAAGCGAGCATCGCGTCCTGCCGATGGAGCCGTCGACAATATGGATTCTCGAGGTGGACGATGGACGGCGCGACATTCAGGCCACGCTGCTGCCTGGGATTCGCGACCTGCACGGATTCGCTCTGTCGCACCTCGACATTGATGCCTCGTCAGGCGATGGCTTTGTGCTGTTTGCCAATTACAAGCAAGCCGACGTCGCGGAAGAGACGCACGGTGTCAACCTGTACGGTGAGAAGCCAGAAGAAGTCCCTGAGCACTATTCGGGGATGATCATCGAGCCATTCAACCTCGGCCAGGTGATCCGCTATTCGCAGCGCGGTGGCAAAAGTTCACTGACTTCGTTCAGTCGTGCGTACACGCCAGGTCGGACGTCGCAAGGACATTCGTGGCTGCCTATCAACGTTCAACTGGACTCATCGAAGGAACGGGTCTTCTGCAGTTTTGCGGGATTCCACCCGCGACTTCTACCGAAGCATGTGGCCCGCGCGTACGAGGGGCTCGTCGCGGACATGAGCCAGATCCGCTTCGTGCCACCGCTACTGATGCGTTTCGATGCCCGGACTCTGGAGCCCGATCTCGACGCGCAACGGCGCCACTTGAGCTACGCCGAGTCCATCGCGTTTACGCTGGTTCCAGGAGACAACGGCGATTATGTGTGCACCTTCGCACCCGACGTGGGTCTCCGGATTTATCACGCAGATGACCTAACGACGATGGTTGGCACGGCTCTCTCGGCCGAGCTGATGACATACGGCGACACGCACTTCCGGCCCACGCCTGCACACATGCAGTTCGTACGTCGCTGAGCGACATGAGCGCAACAACCTTGATACTGCCGTCGCTGCTTCTGGACCAGGTGCTCGCCCACTGTCGCGAAGCTTATCCGCGCGAGGCGGTGGGGCTTCTTGGAGGAGTCGGCACGAGTAACGTGACGACGGTATTCCCGCTTGAAAACATCGCCGAGGGCAACCGCGCGTTTATCGCAGACCCGTACTCGCAGTACTGCGCGCTGCGGCGTCTGCGGGCCGAATGCATGCACTTGCTCGGTATTTACCACTCGCACCCGGACGGCGGCGTTGAACCGTCACAGCAGGACATTGCGCACGCGCGGCGCTGGGTCTGCGCACACGTCATTGTCGCTCTGGCCGGGAGTCTGGAGCCGGCGCCGAGGCTCCGCGCATTTCGCTGCGATGGTGATGGCCAGCTCTCGAGCGTAACGATCACTGTGTCGAGCAGCGCGAGCGCCATGGCGCAGTAACGCCCTGTCGCGGCGATCAGGCGTGGTGCCTAACGCGCATCGCCATCGCTCTGAACGATCGGGTTCCCGTAGAAGCGCCACTGCGGCTTGTAATCCCTGGGCAGCTTCAGTTTGAGGAGCCGCGCGCGGACCATCTCGACGGGCATGCGCCCGCCTTGCAGGATGAGATCGTGGAACTGCGGGTTTGTCATCTTGCCGCTTTCGACGAGCTCCTTGCGTAGCGCGCGGAATTGCAGCGCGCCTAACATATACGCCGCCTGATAGACCGGCGTGTACGTGCCGTTGAACGACCGGCGTACTTCAGCCTCGGCATTGGCGCGCTCGTGCCCGACCTTGTCGACGAGGAGATCGATCGCCTGATTCGGCGTCATCGTGCCCATGTGGACACCTAACGAGAACATGATGCGCGCGGCGCGATGCATGCGCCAGAACATCATGCCGACTTTGTCTTCCGGCTTCTGCGCAAAGCCCATGTCCCACAGCACCATCTCCCAGTAAAGCGCCCACCCTTCGCCCCAGAATGGCGTGGAGAAGACCTGGCGGTGAGGATTGAAGCGCTGCGTCATGAAGCCTTGCAAGTGATGACCAGGAATGAGCTCGTGCTGCACCGTTGCGCGTGAGAAGTGCGGGTTGTTCCCGCGCATGCTCATCATTTTGTCGTCGTGTTCCATGGCGTCGGTGGGATATGACACCTGGATCACTTCGCCGCCAAGGAAGAACGGACTGACCTTCTGGCGTTCGGGCGTCATCATCTCCATGCGCCAGACTTCTTTCGCGAGCGCGGGGACTGTGACGAGCTTGCGGCTCTCGACGTAGTCGATCGCTTCGTACGCGAGATCGCGAATGACTTCGGTTTGCTTTCCCGGCTCGACGTACAGGTTCTTCACCTTCTCGAGCGCTGCGTGCCAGTTGTCGCCGAAGCCCATTTCGCGCGACGCCTTCTTCATCTCGGCTTCGCACCACGCGTATTCCTTCTCGGCGAGTGCGATCAGCTCCTGAGGTGTGTAGGGGATGAACTCGACGTCGAGGTCGGCCTTGAGACCGTCGGCGCCGATCGGGTCGCCGATGATCGGCTCGTCTTCGCCCTGCTTGTATCCCACGACACGTTCGCGCAGCGTGCGCACATAACGAGAGAGCGCCGTGTCGGCACGGGTGTACGGGTCCTTGACCCACCACGTGAACGTGGGATCATAGCCGGCGAAGTAGCCGTACCAGCGGGCGAGAGCGTTGCGGCGCAGGTTGTCGAGGGCATTTGCCGTGCGCGCCGCGATGATGCGCGTCTTTCTGAGCGCGACGGTGTCGCCTTTCGGTGGGGTGCGCCAGGCGCTATCGACGGCGGTGCGTGCGCTGTCTATGGACGTTGCGACTTTCGCGAGCGTGCGGGCGAGTGTTGGCGAGTCCGGCTGACCGAGACGGCGGCGTTCTTCGGGAAGCGCCGTTAGGCTCCCGAGCCACGGGGCGAACTGGCGCATCTCGCCGGCTTGCGTGTCTTCGCGATCGAGCAGCGTCAGCTCATACGTTAGGCGCTTGGAGAGCAGCACGTGATCGATGCGGCCTTCGTAGCCGAGCTTGGTGAAGTCGATCCCGGCGACTCTGTTTTGCCATGCACGTTCGAATTCGCGCAGCCGCGCGCGCCGCTCGCTGCCGAAGTC
>DATBKN010000060.1:0-10551 GCA_036555845.1 Gemmatimonadaceae bacterium
ACGCCGGTCGCTCCGCGCGCAATGATACGCACGCCGTCGTCGTGTACGTCGAGGCTCGACGGGCGAAACCCTCGAAGCACGTCGATCCCTTGCGATTGGAACACGCGCTCCAGGATGCTGCTGAC
Organism: Gemmatimonadaceae bacterium; assembly: GCA_036555845.1. Classification (GTDB taxonomy): domain Bacteria; phylum Gemmatimonadota; class Gemmatimonadetes; order Gemmatimonadales; family Gemmatimonadaceae; genus DASYRX01. Next base: position 126 of record DATBKN010000060.1, read on the forward strand.
GTCCGGCTCTTCGCGCGGAACCAGGTGGTTGGCTCGCTGCACGATTGTCACGCGCGAGCCGAACCGCTGGTACGCCTGTCCCAGCTCGCACGCGATGTAACCGCCACCCACGATCACGAGATGCTCCGGCGCTTCCGCCAGATGCATGACCGTCTCGCTCGTGAGCACGCGAGGCGAATCGTGTTTCAGCTCTTCCGGTATGAGCGGCCGTAGCCCCACGGCGATGAAGATTCGCCGAGCATGGAGGCGACGCGCTCCAACGAGCACCACCTCGCGCGACAGAAAGCGCGCCGACCCTTCGATCAACGTTAGGCGCTCCGCCTCGGTCGCCGCCTCCAGCGCGGCTGTGCGGTCTGCGTCGATCAGCGTGTCCATCTCGCGCACGATGTCGCCAAGCCGCACCCGAGATAGAGCGGCGTCGATGTGGAAGCGTCCTGCGCTCCGAACGACGTGCGCGATGCGCGCTCGGTGGATCAGGAACTTGCTCGGCACACAGCCGGCGTTGAGGCATGTGCTGCCGAACGGCGCTCGATAAACCAGCGCGACACGTTTGCCCGCCTTAACGGCACGGTTCGCTACTTCGACCCCGGCTTCGCCGGCGCCAATGACGATTGCGTCGAATGTGTCCATGACACATCCGGGCATAGCAATTCACGAGCCCTTTCTTGCTGCGCTTCAGTCGGCTAATTCGCCTCGCCCAGGACGGGTGCCGCCTAACGCAGAACGCGGAAGATCAGCGACGGCGCGCCGGTTTGTCGCTAAGCGGCGAACCAGAGTGCGCGCGCGCTCGATCGCCGCTGTCGCAGCTGAGCTCAAGTCAGTGCCAGGGCCGGACCCGGCGACTTCTGGTTCCACTTCGACGATGATGATCTCGTCAGGCAGGCCGCCAAGTTCTCGCACCACCCGCAGCGTGGTCTCCAGCGACGCTTCCGCGTCGCGCGCATCTTCGTTCTCGTCCTGGAAAACGACCTCGCCGTCCCAGCGATAGGCCTCGACAGTTCCCGCAGGGCGCGAGCGGGCGAATGCACCGACGAAAATCACGCGTTCGAATGGAGGCCACTCTGCGTTCAAGCGCTCGGCGACCTGCAGCGGATTCGTGCTCAGCTGCTCGACGACAACTTGCGCGGCTTCAATTGGTGCGTCGTGCGCCAATCGCTCGCTTACCAAAGCTCCGATCGAATCGCGCGACTCGCGCGCGGCAACACCGCCGACAAATGTTCGCATTGTCGATCATGAGACACTGCCGGTAGTAGGCGGCCTGCCGCAAGGGGGCGAAGTAGAACGGGCGCCCAGGAGGCGCCCGTGTCGATCGCTTCGCTCTCTTGCAACTACTTACGCTAGGGCCGTCACAAACCGGCGCCGGAGCGCCGGTGCGAGCGCCAGAGCGCCACCGTAAATGAGATGCTCGATGCTGAATGCCGCCGTCCCGTCGACAGCTTCGCGCATCACAGGATTCGCGATAGGCAGTACCAGGTATTGCATGACGAGCATAACGAGTAGCCCGTACACGAGGCCTGCTATCACCGCTGCGCCGAGTGGCACGTCGCGTGGAAGTATGGCTGCGAAGAGTATTCCCCACGCAGCCGCGGTCGCGGTGTGCAGCAGCGATCCGTAGAGGATCACGCCAGCTCCACCTTCGAGGGCGCCCGCTCCGATGAAGGCCGCACCGATCAGTCGTAGTGGCGACAGAATGTCCATCCCGTTGAGGACCGCGATCCCCATCGCGAAGATCATGAACAACGCGCCGCCGACGCTTCCCGCGATGGCGCCGGCATAGAGCGTATCACCCACGCTGACCTGCTGGACGACCGCGACTTCGCTTCGCATTCCTCGAACTGCCATGACCGTCCTCCGTGCAACGCCGGCTGACAATGCAAAGCGCGCGCCCATAACCGACGTCTGCCTTGCAGCCTCATCCATAGATGCCACTTTATTCGCGAGGATCTTGTGACCTCAAGCGAAGTGCTCGGTCGCCAACTCTGGCACGCGTGGCGTGTGCATGATCGACTCATGCTATACCTGCTGCAGCAGATTCCACCGCTTGGGCTTCGTGCCGTGCCGCTCAATTCGCGCGGCCGCACAGTCGCCGAGCAATTCGCTCACGTGAGTCGCGTGCGTATGGGCTGGTTGCGCTACCACCGCACTGGAGTGCATCCCAAAGCTCCGTCGTCGCCGCAGGGATCACCGCCGAGTCGCGCGCAACTCGTGGGCGGCTTACGAAAGTCGGGCAAGGCGATCGAGGCACACGTTAGGCAGGTGCTCGCTGGCGACGCCAAGATTCGACTGTTCGGTGGCGAGGTCACGCGCTTCCTGGCGTATCTCATCGCGCACGAGTCGCATCACCGCGGGCAGATCATGCTGGCTCTCAAACAAGGCGGCATGCGGATGCCCGATAGCGTCGCCAACGATGGCCTGTGGGGGCCATGGATCGATTGATCTCGTCGGAGGGCAAATGAGCTGTAAACTGGCGAAGGACCTAACGTTGGCAGCATTCGTATCAATCGCCGCCGGCCGCGCAAATGCCCAGACGACGCCGAGCAGCGTGCGCGATTCGATCAGTGCGTTTTATCGCGCGTGGAGCGAGGCGAGCATGACGCGCGGCGCCGAAGGGTATGCGTCGTATTTCGCGACGGACGCGACGCTACTTCCCCCGAATGCTGGTCCTGTGCACGGGCGTGACAGCATCCGCGCCTGGCTTGACGGGACGCGGCGTGAGATGACGTACCGCACGGTTCCGAGTGGGATTACTGTCGACACGGTGCACGTGTATGGGGACTTCGCGATCTACTTGAGCACGCTCAAGGGCCAGCGGATTCCGCTGGCCGGCGGCAGTCCCGTTCCCTTCGAGACCAAATACTTCGACGTGCTTCAGCGGTCGCCGACGGGCGGCTGGCAGTTTCGCTACAGGATGTGGAGCGACAACCTGCCCGCTCGGCTGCCTAACCAGTGACCATTTGTTCGCGTAGACGGTGAGGCGCAGCGCCTCACCGATTTGGTCTCCTTCCTCGCGATAATAACGCCAATACACAGGCACCACGGCCAGCATCGCGCCGAAGATCGCATGCTGGATGATCCAGGATTTCGGAATTGCCGCTACCGCGTGACGCATCACCGGGTTCACGGCAGGCGTCACGACATACGTCATCGCCAGCAAGACGGCGAGTCCAAATCCGAGTCCGGCCGCGCAGGCGTAACGGCACGAACACGTTGGCGGCAAGAGTGCGACGAATAGCACGCCGAGGCCCGCTGACATGACACCGTGTACCAGCATGCCATACGTTGTCATCGCGAACGTGGCGTGCGTCGCGCTAGGCCCCATGAACGTGGCGCCTATCATCTGAAACGGTGCCGTGATATCGAGGCCGTGCCAAATGGCTGTGAGCATCGCCCACATCGCCATGGCCAGACCCGACGTCAGCCCTGCGGCTGCCCCCACGATGAGTGTATCGCGGGTCGTGCATGCTGACTGCTGAGTGATGACTTCGCCCGTGTCCACTGATTCGCCTCTCCGAGCGACCTCGACCCTTCTTTGTGGTGGGTCGAGCTTATGGATCCCGCTCTGCTTGCCTAGTGAATGCAAACCGCGCACCAACATTAGGCCTCAGGCCATAGCTCTCAGCTCTCAGGCACGCCGTAAGAGCTAAGACCTCAGAGCTAAGAGCTATTGACGAGCGCGCGCTTTCCAGGCAGCGAGCACTTCCTTCTCGCGCTCCGGCGAGATACCGGCGCGAAGCGTTGCCTGGCGATCAGCGGGCTGAGCGTGGTAGTAGTCGAGCGTATCCTTCGCGGTAACAGCAAGAGGCCGGAATGTCAGCCCTAACGCGAGCTCTGGTGTGATGTCGAAGCGTCCGAAGCCGGCGGTGCGACCACGCGATGGTTGCCAGACGGGCATCTCGCGATAGCCGCGCACATCCATCATCGTGAGAAAATCGGTGTCGACCCAAGTGAAGGTCGCGTCCGAGGTTGTCACCGCCTTGATACCGTGCAGCAGCTCCGCAAAAGAGTAGCCGTTCTTGGGCCCGAGTCCGTTGTAAGTACCCGTCACTCCGTTCTCGCAGAGACGAACCATCCATTCGCAGAGATCGCGCACATCGATCACCTGCACGCGATCGCTGCCGTCACCGGGGGCGAGGATCTCACCACCGCGCTCGATGCGCACCGGCCAGTACGTGTAGCGATCTGTCAGGTCGCCGGGGCCGACAATGAGCGAGGGCCTAACGATCAGTGCACCATTCGGGAAGTATTTGCGCGCCACCTTCTCCGACTCGGCTTTGGCCAACCCGTACGGGAGGTCGCGCCCCGGTTCGACCTTCGTGTTCTCCGGCGTGTAAACCGGCGCTGCGGCGGTCATCGGGACGATGCTCGTATCGAAGTACACCGAGCGCGTCGAAGTGAAGACGTAGCGCTTCACTGTTTTCTGCAGCAGACTCGCTGTCAGCTCCACCCATTTCGGCTGCGTGGCGGAGTTGTCGATCACGACATCCCATTCGCGCCCTTCGAGCGATTTCAGGTCACCGTTGCGATCACCGATGAGTTTTTCGACTCCGGGGAAGAGCTGCGGATTTGTCTTTCCCCGATTGAACAGCGTGATCGTGTGTCCGCGATCGAGCGCGTATTGCACCTGATACGGCCCGATGAAGCTCGTGCCCCCGAGAACGAGAATGCGCAGCTTCGCTTTGGGTTGATGCGAAGGCACATGGATCCCGAACGCTGAGCGCGTCGCGAACGAGGGGAGCAGGCCGAGGCCAAGGGCCCCGGTGCTCGTGGCGGCGACGCGCATGAAGTCACGGCGAGACGTAGTCATGTGAGCGATAGGTGTAGGCGACGGACACAACCTTCTGCTCTACGCATTCCAAGTCAATTTCGCGGTTAGGTGCCCGGCGTCTTGAGACTGTCAACTCGGCGCCGCAGCCTTTGGTCGTTCGGCGTTATGGTGAGCACTTTTTCGTAGAACTCGATGGCCTTGGCTTTGTCGGTAGGCTCGTAAAGGCGACCGAGCGTCCCGAGAATGGACGCGGACTGCGGGAAGAACTCGAGGTTGAGCTGATAGACCTTGATTGCGTCCGGCGTATTTCCAGCGGCGGCGAGTCGCTCGCCCCAGACGTTCATCTCCCACTCGCCGAAGTCGTAGCGGCCGCTCATCGCGTCGTTGGTTCGCAGCTGTCTGTATTTGGCGATGGCAGCGTCCATGCCAGAGTCCGCGCGCACCATTTCGAGTCGCTGGGTCAGCAGCAGCGGTTTATTGATACCGCGATGACACGTCTTGCATTCGATCTTGACGAGGTTGGACCCAGCGCCGGGGAGCTGCGGAAGCACGAAGCGGTTTAGGCTATCGACCATGCGGAGCATGAATCGCGCTTTCACCTTATCGGGGTCGTCATCCTTCGCGAACTCGACGCCGGCGAACGAAACCCCATCGCCGCCGACGTGGCAGTATTGGCAGCGCACGCCGAGCGCAAAGGAGAAACCGCGCATGATGCCAACGAGACTGTCGCGGGCAATGTCGTGCGGCAGAAACTTGAGGTTCGTGAACTTGCTGGGGATTTGCGCGGCACCAGTTGCGGCCGGCGTCAGCGCGATAGTGAAAGCGAAGATGCACTGACGAATCGTTAGGCGCATGCAGTCTCCCGGGACGGTGGAAGGCTCGAATGTACTACACGGTGCGCCCGCCGGCCCGCCTTGGGCCCGACCACGCTCGTAGTGTATCGAACGAGCCGCCGACCTACTTCCAGTCCCCTCGCCGCACTCCGCGCAGATACGCCGTGATCATGGTGACGCACCAACCAGCGACCCAGACGAACGCCCCGGCCCACCAGTAGACCCAGCCGCGATTCTCGTCGAATGAGTGAAAAGCCAGACCGATCCCGAACAGACCGAGGGTACTCCAGACAAAGATCTGCGCGAACACGCGCAACCACTCGCGGCGCGTATCCTTTCGCGCCCAGCGCTCCGCTTCTTCGTGCGACTGGACAAGCTCCTTGTAATAGCGCTGGGAGATCGGCACGGCGTCAGCTCACGGGGACGCGGGTTCCCGTTAGGCTCTTCACGAGACGGTACATGAACTCCATCCCCTCGTAGAACGCACGCACAGGGATGCGCTCGTTCATTCCGTGCGCGAACGTTTCCGGGTAGAAGAAGCCGGAGACGCCGTAGACCGGGATGCCTGCGTTGCGCAGCATCAGACCGTCCGTTGCTCCAGTGCTCATCGTCGGGATGACCGGGACGCCGGGCCACATCTCCTTCGTGATACGCTCGATCTCACCCATCAGCTCTCGCGTGAGCGGGGACGGCGGCGAGTTTCGCGCGCTTCCCTGAGCGGTCACGACGACCTTCGGGTTCGCGATTACGCGTTCCAGCGTCTTCTTGATGTCATCGGGCGACTCGTCAGGCAGGATGCGGCAGTTCACGTTCGCGCGCGCGCGCTGCGGCAGCGCATTGCTCGCATGTCCGCCCTCGAGCAGCGTCGCCACGCACGTCGTGCGCAGCTGCGAGTTGTACGAGGGATCCTCGGACAGCGTAGCTGCCGCCTTGGCATCGTTAGGGTTCGCCACGATGGCGCGCATCGCATCGCCCATCTTTCCTTCCGTGATCGGCGCCGAGCGCTTGAAGTACTCGCGCGTGATCTCGTTCAGATGCACCGGGAAGTCGAAGTTCCCGACCTTGACAAGCGCCTCAGATAGGTTCGTGATTGCGTTGTCTCTGACGGGGCGCGACGAATGACCGCCTGGGTTCGTGACCTCGAGCTGAAAGTTCTGGAACTTCTTTTCGCTCGCTTGCACGTCGTGCGACAGCTTCTTTCCGTCGCGCACGCGGCCGCCGCCTCCTTCATTGAATACATACTCGGCGTCGATCAGCGCTCGATGGTGCTCCAGCAGCCACTCAACGCCGTTGGCTGGACCACCTTCTTCATCGGCCGTGAGCGCGACGATGATGTCGCGGTCAGGGACGTACCCTTCGGCCTTGAGGCGCATGACGATGGCGAGATGCATCGCGCCGTCGTCCTTGTCGTCCGCGACGCCGCGGCCGTAGAACGTGCTGTCCTGCTCGACGAACTTGAACGGCGGCAGCGTCCAGTCTTCGGCTTTCGCTTCGACGACGTCGAGGTGCGACAGCAGCATGATCGGTTTCTTTCCCGTCGATCGACCGCGTAAGCGTACGATCAGGTTTCCTTTGCGATCAGCGTTCTTGAGGACAACGACATCGGAATCCGGAAAGCCCGCGGCCTTGATCCGCGTTGCCATCGCGAGCGCAGCTTGATGGCTGTCACCGACGCTGTTGGACGTGTTTATCTCGATCAGTTCCTTGAAGATGTTGCGAGCCAGAGTATCCCATTTCGTGCGCGCGCCGAGCTGCGCATGGGCGGGGAGGGAAACGGTTGCGGCGGCGATTAGAGATGCCGCAGCAGCGCAGAGGCGTAACAGTATCGATTTTGGCATACCCGAAAGTACGCTCGCGCGCCCAGTCGCGTTGGTCTGCGGCGGCGAAGTTTTGCAGAGAGCAACTGCTGTTCGGATGCGACGGATCGAGCTGATCGAACGGAGCGAACGCCTGAAACCGATCGCAGATCATCACATGCGTTGGGCCAGCTCCGCTTTGCTTTTGTAAAAGAACAAGCGGTTCCGAAGTGGTGCGCCACAGCCTCTGAACCGCTTAGGCAGCGACCAACCGAATCCGGTCCTGTCCGCAGCGTCCGCTTGATCCGAACGGGTTTTGCCTTGACGTTGTTGTTGAAGTGACCGCTCTATCCCGTTTCCGTCGAGTCCACCGAACGGAGAAAGTCGCGGACTGCTTTGACTAGCGCGTCGGGGTTGTCCCAGGTGGTGATATGCGCCGCGCCTGGAATGACGACGACCTTGGCGCCGGGGACCATCGCGGCGTGCCGCCGGACTGTTGGAACATCCGCCTCGTCGAACTCACCAACGGCAAATAGGGTCGGGACCTTGATGTCCTTGAGCTGCGGCGTTGCGTCGTAGCGCTTGAGCGTCCCCGTGATCGTGAACTCGCTGGGTCCCTGCATATACATATAGATGTCCATGTTGGCCGTGCTCATGGTGCTGTCGAGGTCCGCCTGCACCGGCCGGCGCCACACGTATCTGCTGTAGAACTCGCCGAGCGCCGCCTGGTAGTCGGGGGCGTCGAACTTCCCTTCGGCCTCGCGCTGTCTGATGACGCGCTGCATCGAGTCCGGCAGGGTCGTGACCAGCCGGCGCGCGTTCTTCTCCCAGGCCGGAATGTCCAGCGCGGAGCTGCCTAACGTGAGGCTGATGACGCGGTCCGGGTGGACCTTGTAGTACTCGACGGCGAGAATCGTCCCCCAGGAATGCCCCAGCAGGTGCATCTTCTCGTAGCCCAGATGCGAACGCAGCGAGTCGAGCTCCGCGACGAAGTGCGCGATGTTGAACTTGGAGGTGTCGCTGAGCTTGTCGGATTTCCCGCTGCCAAGCTGGTCATAGCGCACGACCGGACGATCATCGCCTAACGCCTCGAGCGGCTTGAGGTAGAAGCTGTTGTATCCAGGACCGCCGTGCAGCATGATCACCGGCGCTCCTGTTCCGCTCCCGGAGACCTTGTACCATATGGAGCCGTCGGCAACCGGCAGGCGATGCTCGCCGGCCGGCAGGGCAGCGGCCGTCGAGTCGCCTAACGAATCCGTCGTGGCGGCGGGGCGCTCGCCGCAAGCGACCGCAATCAACGCTGCTGACACCGATAGAACTCCCAATCCGCGCCTCATGACGGCCTCGCTGCGAGAAGGAAGGGACCGCGATAGTGGAGTGTTTCGGGCGCCGCAGCAAGCCCCGCGCCCATCCGGAACCGACAGTTCGGACCGCCCTCGCCAATCGCGCTGCGCTGCGCGATGTTACCCGCCCGTCGTGACAGCGCTACCCCCCACTCACTGGCAGATGGACCATCGGCGCAGCGCACGCGATCGGCGGCCGCGCGGGAGCCCTCGATGACGGGCGCGCCGGGGTCCAGCGGCCTCACCCGCCAACTTGGCCTGCTCGGCCTAACGGCGACCGGCATCTGCTCGATGATCGGCGCGGCGATCAACGTCATCCCGTTCATGATCCATCGCAGTGTGCCTGGAATCGGCCCGCATGTGCTCACGGCGTTCGTGATCGCGGCCGTCCCGGCCTTGCTCGCAGCGCTCGCCTACGCCATGCTCGCCTCCGCCATGCCGCGCGCTGGCGGCAGCTACGTGTATGCCAGCCGCGGCGTAAGCCCGTACCTCGGGTTCGCCGCCAGCTTCTCGCAGTGGTTCGGACTCTCCATCGCGATCGGCGTCGTGGCTTACGTCCTGGTCTTCTTTCTGCGCGACATCGCTGACGCGTTAGGCTGGCTCGCCGTGTCGCGCGGGCTGGAATCGCGCCCGCTGCACCTGGTCCTTTCGCTGACCGTCCTGTGGACGTTCGTGCTGGTCAACTTGCGCGGCCTCAAACTGTACGAGCGCACGCTCGTGCCGCTCATGTTCCTGATGTTCGCGCTAGGGGCCGTCGTGATCGTCGTCGGGATTCAGTTCAATCAGACGGACTTCACGGCCGCCCTCCTCGCGCGCGAGGGACGCGCCGTTCCGCCGACGGACGCGGGACCCATCTCGCTCGCCACGCTGCTCACCGCATCTGCCATCCTGTTTTCCAGCTTCATCGGGTTCGACTCCATCGCGCAGGCCGGCGGTGAAGCAAAGCGTCCCGAGCGCACGCTGCCGCTGGCCATCACGCTCGCCATCGTGATCGTGGGGGCGTACTACACCACGTTCGTCGCAGCGGTGTACCACACGGTGCCGTGGTCGTTCGTCGCGCAGGAGGCGCAGGTTCGCGACGTTACGGCGCCGGGATTGTTAGGCTACGTCTTGTCACCCGGCTGGACGGTGCTGATCGTGGCCGGGGCCGCCACCGCTCTCACAAACGATCTGCCGGCCATGTTATTGGCCGTGTCGCGCCTGATGTTCGCCTGGGCGGAGGATGGCATTTTCCCGCGTTTGGTCGCCAGGGTGCATGCGAAGCGACGCACACCTCACGTCGCCATCCTGTTGAGTGGTTGCATGGCCTCGTTAGGTATACTCGGCTCGCATTTCGCTGGGACGTTCTTCCTCGGCGTCGATATTCTGGTCACCGCCATGCTGGTGAACTTCCTCATCATGTGCGTTACCGTACTGACGCTCCCCAGCCGTAACGCCCAGCTCGCGCGCGCCGTGCGCGTCATGCCGCAGCGCCAGACGCAAATCATCCTCGGTGCGTCAGGCGCGATATTGCTCGCACTGCTTCTCGTCATCCATACATGGCGCGACCTCACGCAGCCCGTCCACGCCTGGTACTTCCGGGCTACCTGGCTCTGGTTGTTCGTCATGGTCACCGGAACGATGATCTTCGCGCGCGAGCGTAGCGCCCTCGGACGTCGCGGCGTCGATGTTGCCGCGATCTTTCGCACC